>WQUP01000032.1 GCA_009782015.1 Endomicrobiia bacterium
TTTTGTAGTTGTCGTCGAACAAAATCAAAGGCAACATGGATAGCCTGTCCCGTAGTGTTTTAATACGGTAACAAACTTGGGTTTTTAGAGAGACCCAATTGTTATTCTGAATTTATTTCGGAATATCTGAATGTCGGTTTTTTCTTTTATGCAGTTTGTTTTTACGATTACCTGTTGCCCGGATATTGTCAACATAAAACATTAGGCGTTTTTGAGAGCTATTTTATAAAAACTTTCCTTTTCTTTTATAAGTTTTTCATATTTTAGTTGTATAATACATGCGTGTTAGAAAATATTTCCGGGGGGGGGGTATATGAAAGTTGCGTTATTTTTGAAAAAAATTACGGCGATAGCTGCTGCGGCTTGTTTTGTTCTTAGCATTTGCGGTTTGTCCGCGTTTGCCCAGAGCGCTTCAAGCTCGGACAAGGGGCAGGTCATCGATTCGGTTTATTGTGAGCCAATGAGCGTTAAAGATTCATTTGTGCCGGAACAAAATATCGCGGTGAAACAGAAAACGGAGGAAACAGCCGTTGTCAATACCGGCAATAAAACCGCGCCAACAGGGATTTTCGGCAAAATAACGCAAGCCGTAAAGGCAGCAGTCTCAAAAGTTACAAAAGCAGTTTCGAACATATTCTCAAAACTCGGCAATGCAATAAAAGATTTATTCTCTTCTACGGCTGAAAAAAAGAAAAAGGAGCAAGAAGCTAAATACAATGCCGTTGTTGACGAGCTTGTAAAGCAAAGCGGACTCAGCAGGGAAGTTGTAGAAAAAGCTTTTTCCCAGTTTGATAAAGATCAATTAAATAAGGCCATAGATGTGTTGTCTGAGATGTTTAAAAGCAGAAAGGATGCCCAAACCCAAAACCCGGACTTAGACCCGACGCAAAATCCCAAAGGCAACATAATTACATGCGGGCTTTTCGCGCTTTCTGCCGCTCTGAATATTCCGCCAGGCGAAGCGGCCTTTCTTGCGCTTATTGCCGATATCAAAATAGGAGGATTTAGCGAAAAATCATTGGATGCCGGCTCTAACTATGGCGTTACCTTTCAAGCGCAGCTTGAAGTGCTTAGAGCTTTCGGGTATGAAAAACCGGGCATATACACAATGCCGTTCGATAAATTTTTGAGTTCAATGCAGCCCGGCGAAAGCGCCATACTGACTTTAAATTTAGCTATTGAAGGTGAAAAAACTTCCGATGGCAACAACCATTCTATAGCTGTCAAGAAGGAAGTTAATAGCGAAACGGGGAAAATTCAATACGTAATATTTGATGACGGCGTTAAATCGGTTTACGGCGAAGACGAAATTGCAGCTGTTTTAAGCGGTCAAAAAACTGTTTCATGGGGTTCCGGAAAGCAATCCGCTACATATAATGCGGTTGATAAGAACGGGAAAATCAATTTTGTATCCGTCTCAAACAGAATATGGGTAGCCCCGCAGACAACCGCGACGTTTGCAAAGGAAAATGCAAATGTTCAAAATATGCTTAAAAGCGTCATTTATCTTATTAAAAAATAGATTGCCGGCATGCTGCTGAATACATGTGTCTTGGCTGGAATGACTTTCTATTATGGCAAAAAATTAACTCCTTTATGAAATCTCATAAGGGCCTCTCTAAAAACCCTTAAAGTCTGTTACCGGAAAATCCATGTCCGGTATCTGCAGTTGACAAATAGCAGGCAGTTAATCCGCTCTTTTGTCATGCGAGGCAAGTAATTAGCAAGACGTTATTCCTCAGCAGCTTGCCCAGTAAGGTTGTAGTACGGGACCGTGGCAATCCAGGTTTTAAGGCAGATTCCGAACTGCTGCCTTCCGGACAAAGCAGTGGTTTTCAGAGACACCCGTAAGGGAGTTTTGTCATCTCAATATAAGGTATGAGTTTTTATCTATAATTTTTACGTTTTTAGCCTGCACTCTGATTTCTTCTACTTCTTCCGGAGTGTTTAAAATATCCAAAGTTCCCGTCAATGTATCGATATTAAATTTTAGCGTTTGAGGGAAATTTAAAAAATATGATTCTACCCTCATTACGCTCCCGCCGTTTTTTGCGTTAAACTGCAGCTGCGGCAAAAAGGGTATCAGTTTAAACATCTTTTTGTCTATGCCGAAGGTTTTGCGTATCTTTTCTTCGTTATTTAAAAATATATCCGCGGCCTGTTCGGCCTTTATATAATTTTTGCGCATATCGGTAAAATATTCATCCAGCGCTTGCATGGAATTATAAAAGTCCGCAACGGGAATTATCTCTTCCGCTTCGGCTTTTGGCATTTTCAGGAAGTAGTCAAGGCTTTTTTCCGATATTTTATAGGCTTTTCTTTCGCTCAATGCGAAAGGTTCCATATTTTTGACTTCAATAACTTTTAAAGAATCTTCGTAATGCATAAGCTCATGGCTTAAAATCGCCGAAAAATCCACAAAATCTATCGCGGTCTGCGCATTTGCCGGTATTTGTCCGCGCTGCCCGCTGTTTGCCATAAGCAGATTGGCATTTAAAAC
>WQUP01000033.1 GCA_009782015.1 Endomicrobiia bacterium
ACGAAGCGAAGATAAGGTCAATGCTAGGCAATATAGACAGGAGCGGCTCGAGCCGGACTGCGAGATTTTTTGCGGTGAAGAGCATATACGACGAAAACGGGAGTTTGACGCCGGAAGGAAAAGCTGCGACAGATCAGGCGAAAGCGATGACTGACAGAGGTTATCCTGCGTTTGTAGTTGAGATGGTTACAAGCAGGCCTGCGGCAAGCAGAGACGTGAATATGCCAGATGTTGTTAAGATGCCGACGAACGCGGTATTCAGCGTGAGAGGAAAAGACGGCGTGGAAATTAACGGAGTAAACGAGCAGTATCTTACCAAGCGTGAAGGGGCGCTGGTGATACAGGTTTACACAAAACGCACGCAAGATGTGGATGATGCGCTAAAAAGCGAAACGGCAAAGCTCAGCCTTGAAGATTTTTACAGGGGCGGCACGGTGCAGTTTTTGTCGGATTTGGATAATGACAGACGGCAGCTTCAGAGAAGGATGAATGTTAACGGTTCCGGGATGCTTGATATATTGGACGCGGATGAAAAGCTCAGGCCTACAGAAGAAGAAAGTGCAAAAGTAAGAGGCGTGTATATAACCGATTCGGGCATTGAAAGACAAGACGGCATAAATTCGCTCAACGAATGGGTAAGAGCGGCCGCATTGCTTAAGACTGACGAGCCCGAGAATATAGCGACGGCGGATATAAGTAAAATGAGCAGGAAGCTTATGGAAAACCTGTTTAAGACAAAGCGCGAGAGAGAAGGATACAATGTTTTGATAGTGAAAGCAGGGGATTGGATAAGGGTGGAAAACGGCAAAGTAATTATAGAACCTGTTTTTGTGAATGCAATGATTGCAGCTGCGGCAAACGGATTGAGAATAGTCCCTGAAGTCAACGCCACGGATAAAAATTTTGAGCAGATAATACGAGAGATATTTGCGCAAGGATTTACAGGAGTGAGCGTAGAGGGGAGCGATAACTGCGATTCTATGGATCAGGCTGCGATAGAAGAATATATCGGCAAGGTGAAAATGAATTTGGCAACGCTCAGGAGCGTTTCTGAACAAGCGGTTCTTGATGCCAGGAATTACTTTGATTTTAAAAATGACGACGTGAGAAAAGCGGTCGGCGAAGAAACGGGAGCTTTGGCTATAGAGGTAAAAGACGGAAAGGCAAAGACCACGAAAGAAACAAAGGCCGCTCAAGTTAAAACGGGAATGCAAAGGGTGATGAAAGCAAGAGAAGAAGGGATTAATGTGTCTGCGGAGAATATATCGGCTGTGATAGATTTGCTGGCGCCGCAAGAAGGCAAACCGGCAATAGATTTCGACGATCTGAAAAATGAAGAAATGGGATCCGCGATAGATAAAATAAGAGAAATTGCGCAGAAAGCCGGCTTGAGCGCAGAGATGAAGAAACATATAGATGTAATAGCGGATCGTGCAGAAAATGCGTTGAAATCCGAAGATTTGGATGCGGCCACAAGAGAAATATACAATGCTCTCGGAGTGTTTAGGGGAATATTGAGGGCGCAGGCCGAGCAGGTGTATATGGAAGTCTATAATGTTGATTTGGAGACATACAGCAGAAACAGCCGCGCGGACAGAGACGCGATGGGGCTTTTGATGTCTGTGATAATAGCGTCGAATAAGCGGCTTGCGGATGCGGAGAGGTTTAAAGAGTTTCTGCGGGAACATAAAAAGGCGTTCCTGCTTTCTGAAGATGCGGACAAGACTGTCGCGGAACTGAAAGACAGGCTCGGAAAAGAATTTATAAACACTCTTGCGGCTGACAACAGCATAATGTTTAGAGCTCTGAGCGAAGACAGAAAAGAGGATAAAGATAAATTGGACAATGCGACGGCGAATATTTTGATACTTGCGGCAAGCATGGCAAAAACGCAGGGAGCGATGACGGCGAGAAAAACGGTTGTAGCGTCGCGCGGACTCTTGAAGAGCATGTTTACGGCGGCGTAAACGGCAGAGGGTTGGAAGCTTGGAAGATTGGAAGTTTTGCAACGGCAAAAGGCAATGGGGTTTCTCTGAAAACCTAAGGTTGTTCCCGTATTAAAACACTACGGGACAGGCTGTTCATGTTGCTTTTGATTTTGTTCGACAACAACGACAAAATGGATTCCGGCTTTCGCCGGAATGACACGTTTGGGACAGGGGTTTTTTGAGAAACCCAATCAACGGCGCTTTTGTTAATTTCTCTTTAGTATAAAGGGATATACTTTATTTACGGTTTTGCGATGTATGGCAGTATTGTCTTTTCCTCGCCCCTTGCGGGAGAGGATGCCCGAAGGGCAGGTGAGGGGTTGGCGGTTGCTTAAACAAAAATAAAATGAAAACAACAATGGAATGCATCATGAAAAAAACAGAGTTTTTAAAATCAGGTGTTTCGTCTTTTGTAAGATGGTTTTTGGAGCTGAACTCCGTAAAGCTGACGGCGATAATCGTTGTTAATTGTTTTCTGCTGACGGGCGTGTACGGACAGGCGGTTGCGGCGGCAGCTGAGAAGATCCGGACTACGCAGCAGTTCAAGCAGATGTTTGAAGATTTTACGCTTCCGTATTCGTACGGTAACATAGTTGACGCGAACTATACCGGAAGCGATACGGTAGTAATAACGATACAGGATCTCCATTCGCATCCCGAGGTGCAAAAAAATATAAGCGGCATAATCAAAACGTTCGATGACGAATACAAAATTAAGAACGTATATATGGAAGGGGCATACGGGCAGGTTGACACGTCGTGGCTTAAGGCGGTGTCCGACAAAGATTTGAGGGGCAAGATACTTGATTCGATGATAGAAAGCGGCAGGTTGACCGGAGCGGAGTACTATTCGGCGCTGTCCGGCAGGACTAATCTGATAAAGGGATTGGAAAAGAAAGACGAGTATCTGAGCAACCTGAAGAGGTTTGGGGAAATACTTAACTATCAGAATGATTCCGATCCGTTGATAAAGAGCATGGGAGAAGATGCGGAGAGGATAAAGCGCATATATTTCAATAAAAGGCAGCTCAAGATATCCGAACTTTCGAAAGAATACGAGAGAGGCGATATAGACGCGAAGAAGTATTTTGCGAAGTTGAAGAGCGACACTGACAAACTCGGGATAGACATATATAAGTATGAGAACATCCGGACATACGTGCGGCTTTTGGAAGACGGGTCAAAGATAAAATACGACAGGGCGACGCGGGAGCTGCACGAGTTTGTTGGAAAGCTGGAGGGGCGTTTGCCCTATTCGCTGTATCAGATGCTGCTGGATTCGACGGACAATTTTACAAATTTGGATAAGCTGTACGTGTATTTGATAAAGCTTGCAAAAGAAAGCGATTTAGATTTATCGGCAAATTTTCCCGAACTTAATAAGTTCTTCGGGTATTTGGAGCTGAGCCGGAAAGTAAATTCGCTTGAGATGATGAAGGAAGAACAGCGTTTGTCCGATGAGATAAACGAAGGATTCGGGACAAACGCAAGCGAGCGGGAAGCGGCGTTTGTGGCGGGATTTATAAGATATTTGGATGATTACTATTCAAGCAAGATAACGTCGGACGATTATGCGTATTACAAGGCGAACATAGGAAAGTTCAAGAAGCTGTGGCTAAAGTATATTGACAATAAGAAGCTGACGTTATTAGAACCATACGAAAAAACCGCTGACAAGTTTTATGATATCAACACAGAGAGAAACGGATATTTTATATCAAATATAGACGGATTAGACGCAGCAGGCAAAGAAGCGGACACAGGCGCCGCAGACAATAACGCCGTAGAAAAAACTATAAAGTCGCTGAGGAGCGCGAAGAACGTATATGTTGTGGTAGCGGGAGGATTTCACAGACAGGGCATATCGGATTTGCTTGCGAAGAAAGGAATATCGTACATAGTTATAACGCCGAATGCGACAAGCGGTTTATCGTCGGCGCAAGAGACGTATTACAACATAGTAAAAGAGCAGAGCAAGATACTCTTTCAGGCATTGGCTGCGCTGAACTCGACGCAGGCCGGCGATGCGGAACAGATTTTGATGTATGTGAAGGCGCTGATAGAGATAAATAATCCTAAGAGCGCAAGCGATTGGCCGCAGCTGCAGGAACAGATAAATGAGATACTTAAAGGAGACAGCCAATACAAAGGTCTCGGAGTAAACATAACCGGCAATAAAGCTGGAGACGCAAGTTTTGAGTTTAGCGCAGAGAGCGGAAAAAGATTTGCGATAGGCTATAACGCAGGGACAAAGGAAACGTTCATAACTCAGCAAACGCAGCAAGGGCCGAGGCGCGCATTAGAAGAAAAGGCAAGGCCTGCGGCAGCTGCGCGCATATTGTCAGGGATAAGCGCAATCGGGACAATAATATTGACGGGGGCGGCAATAGCAGGGTTGCCTGTGATACCGCTGATATCGCGGCTGGCCGGCGGATGGCAGCTGAGCGCGGAAGAATTCAAGAGGCAGACGGAGCTTACGAAAGCGTCGAGGGAGATGACGGAGGACAACTCGGACATGCTTGAAAAGATAAAGTCGGCGCTTCCTGAGTACAGGGAAGAACTGTTTGGCAGACGGATAGAGGGATTTAAATACTTAAATAACTACATACTGCTGAACAAATTGTTTTTCAAAGACTCAAGCGGCACCGTAAGCAACAGACGTTTATTGAAAGCATTTGTCAGGTATGAACTGCAAAATATGGGGCCGGATTCCCCTCTAAATCTCGGCAGGGCGCTAAGCGCTTTCGCCGGCAGAAACGGCTATCAATCCCAGAGAGAAAGAGACGGAAAACCTCGCTTCGATTCTTCGATAGACGATATACTTGATTCCATAAATTTTTTAAGCGCGAACAATATTGATTATCATGAAGTTGTGTTACAGGGAATATTTCCAAGCGCTATTGACGAGAAGTATAAAAATAGAAAACCCGGCAACGACTTTTGGCTTGAAAACATACTCGGAGATTATCCGCAATTTGACTTGGACAAAATGCTGGCTGATTTAAAGTCGGATTTTAGAAGCAGAGCCGGAGAGATTAAACGGCTGGCAAAGGCCAAAGGCATAACATTAACCGCGCATCTGCAGGGACAGTCTCCGTCAGGCGAAAGTCAGTGGCCTAAGTATGACGCTGACGGAAATGCGTTAGACGGCATGACAAAAATACTTGACGCGCAGCTTGAAATAGCCGCAATGCTCGGAATGAAAAGCGTTGTTTTGCATTTGAACGGAAACAGCCGGGAAGCGATAGACGGATATATAAAGTTCGCCGAAAAAGCCGCAAATATGGCAATAACGGTAAACTTTGAAAACGAGATAATATACGACGACGAAAGCGGATATAATTACAATTCGGCGCTTGCCGACAGAGGCTTTGCAAAATATGAGACGTTCATACAAGCTCTCGGAAAGATCAGAGACGGATTAAGCGAACGGGGAAAAGAGCATATAGGAGTAGTTCTTGATGTCGGAAAAGCCCTGCAGTCGTTTACTGATAATCCCGCGACGGATTCCAGGGGCAATATTTCCGATAAAGAGTTTAAACGTCAGGCGCAAAGGCTTAATCTTGCCAACCTGAAAAAATACTATGAAGCCGTCAGAAACGCCGGTTTCAGTATCAACGAAATACATCTTGCAAAACCTTCCGCGCTGCTTTCAGACGCGAGAAATGAAACGGGCAAAGATAAAACGGAAAGAAAGGTGCTTTATAAGAAGACGCGCATAGACGAGAGCAATAACCCCAATCTAAATATTTTGGATTTCTTAAGTTTTCTCAATGAGCGCCCGGAAAATAACGAGACAAGATTTAAAGGCATTCTGCTTCAGGAAACAAACGGTTTTGTGGCTCCGTTTTCCGAAGGCAAAGAGGCAGACGAGAATGCCGGCGGTCGCTACGGCAGCGAATACAATACAAGAAGAATTTTTATGCGGCATTTGTTTGACTTGTATGACGGAGGAAAACCTGAAATCTATAAGAGCGCGGAAAGGCTTGTTGCTGCCGTTACGTTTGCCAGAGAATGGTATTTTACGAGCGGAAAAGATCTGGAATATTACGGCATTAGTCACGCTACTATCACAAACAGCATCTCTGATTTTGACATAAACTCCGTGTATTCTTTTGCGCAGTCGCTGCGGCAAGAGTATCGTGAAAGCCTGAACTCTCCGAGAGTTAATGAATTCGGCAGTGAGGAATCCAAAAGAAGCAGAGAATTAAAGAAAATTTCTGAAGAAGCCGGGAAAACAGCCGAAGCTTTGAAGGAAATTTGGAACAGGGCAGTAGAAATAAATGCGGCTGCCGAAGCTTTGCGCGCCGCGGTAAACGGCGGCAAAAAAGCGTCAATCGCCTTTGTTTCCGCAGATTCTTTAAGCGTGAGCGCCGCAGCCGATATTTTGCTGCAACAGTTTTTGAGAGATAACGGAAGAAACAACGTAAGTGTTCTCTCGGCTGTCATCAACAAAGGTTTTGACGGAAACGCTCCACCGCAGGATCTTCAAGCCGTTTTGCAGGGACAAGCAGATGCAGACATATTAGATTCTTTCAAATCCGGAAGTATAATCAAAATCTTAGAAGGACGCCCCGATTATATCGTAACAGTCGATGAAGCAGACAGAAAAAAAATAAAAAAACTTGCCGAAGACAACGGCATCGAGCTGCCAGAAATCATTTTGTTCGGAGAACTTTCCCCTGAAATTGAAACAAACGGCGAAGTTAATCTTCGCGCTTACCGCGGCGCAATAAACGCAGAAAGCGCAGTCGGGATTTTAAACGGAATTTTTTCCGATAATTTCACCGCAACCCCTTCAAATCCAGCCGCACTTGAACTTCCGGTTTTAAGATACCTCAATAAATTCCTTTCTTCTTTCGGATTGAGCGAAAAACAACGCGCAACCGTTACCGCTGTTTTTGAATTGGCTTTCACTGCCCTTGCCGCCTTCAGCCCGTCTTTTGAAAATACCTTTATAAAATGGCACGGCAAAAACCAAACCGAAGACCAGATTGCAAAAAGACAAGAGGGCATGTCCTCAATAAGAAACGCAATGCTTTCCGCATGGAATGCCGCCACGCAAAAAGCAACAAGCCGTTTTGCCGCAATCAAAGCCGTCCAACGTTTAACTTTTGCCATAGCCGGCGCAATAAACGCAAATATCAAAGCCCATGTTGAATACAATCTTAATAATCCGGATGCAAAGCTTGATCTTGGAGATAATTCTTCCGCGGGCTTAGAAGGCATCGATGATGTTGATGGTGAATATAGCAGGGATGCATATGATGAAACGGGTAC
>WQUP01000034.1 GCA_009782015.1 Endomicrobiia bacterium
GCTTTGACGAAACGTTGCAAACGCTGAAAAACCTCGGCATAGACTACGCCGGCTACGGCGATTACATTTTGAAAGAAATCAACGGCGTCAAAACAGGGGTGTTGTCTTATTCGCAGGTTTCGCGCGGCGCGGCTTCAAAAGATGAAATCAAAGCGGCTATAAACAATTTAAAAGAACTCGGCGCGGACGCGGTAATAGTCTGCCAGCATAACGGCGTCGAAGGCTCGTATTATCCGTCGGAAAGCCAAAAAGAACTTGCGCATTTTATCATAGACAGCGGAGCCGACATTTACGTCGGACATCATCCGCATACGCTGCAGGGCATAGAACTTTACAACGGCAAATATATATTGTATTCGCTTGGCAATTTTATTTTCGGCGGCAATTCCGGCCCGAAAGACACCGACGCGCTGATAGCTCAGATACGTATAGAAATCGACGGCGAAAAAAAGGAGATAGCGCTGAAACTCATTCCCGTGTCGATATCTTCGTCAAAAGAAAGAAACGACTACCGCCCGTCAATTCTTGACGGCGATGAGAAAAAAAGAGTGTTGGATAAGATAAACAAGATAAGCAAAGATTTGAAATTCGAGTATAAGGAATGAGGCAAGGATGCGAAGATGCGAGGATGCGTGGCAACGACGAAACGGTATTATTTTACCCTGTCGTTACTATGCATCCTCGCATCTTCGCATCCTCGCCTCTATTTTGTTAACGGCAGTTCGGCAAAAATTGTATCTTTGAAGGCATTGAAAGCTTCTTTATCTTTGCCTTTAAGCTCTGTATTCGGCGGCGTTTTCATGTTTAAAAAGTTAAAAAACGAGCCGTTTCTGGCTATTCTGAAATCTAAATGCGGTCCTGTGGAAAGACCTGTGCTTCCGACGTAGCCTATCACTTGCCCCTGGCTTACGCGAACGCCTTTTCTTATTCCTCTTCCATACTTTGAAAGATGTCCGTAATGCGTTTCATATCCGTTTGAGTTTTTTACTATTCCAAAATTTCCGTCCCCGCCGCTGTACGCCGACTTTATAACCGTTCCGTCTCCTATAGCAGATACCGGAGTGCCTGCCGGAGCGACGTAGTCTATGCCTAAATGAGGCCTGGCTATTTTCAATATCGGATGCATTCTGCTTGCGCTGAAGTAGGAGCTTATCCTGCTGAACTGCAAAGGGGCCTTTAAAAACGCGCTTTTTACGGACTTGCCGTTTTCGTCAAAATATCCCGATTTGCCGTCGGGCGTTTTAAAAAGAACGGCATTAAATATTTTAGCGCCGGATCCGTATTGCGCGGCAATAATTCTTGCAGATAGTTTTGAATCCTTTTTGCTCACTGTTTCAATTTCATAAATAACTTTAAAAGTATCGCCTTTTCTGGTGTCGGTAAGAAAATCCATCTGCCATGCGAATATGTCGGCAAAAGAGAGTATTATATCGGCAGGTATGCCCGCTGCCGACATCGACTCCCAAAGAGAACTTTCTATCGTTCCTGACTTTTTGAATGTCTCTGAGGAAACGGCAAGGCTTTTTTTCTGCGAAACAACGGCGCCGTCAGAAGATTTTGACAGCGAATAAAAATCTTTTCCGGACGGATAATACCAAAACTTCGACCATTCGCGCGTAGAACTCGAATAGAGCACCTCGTAAAAATCTCCGGGCATGCTGCGGTTTATGTTTACGTTTTTCTTGAGCGCTTTTAAAATATCCGACGTATCTTTGTTAGAAAGCCGCGTATTTTTAAAAGTCGCAGAGAACTTATCGCCTTCTTTTATAACGACTTTTTCTATATCAAGCTCGTACTGCGGCGGCATAGGAACGTATTCAAGCCTCGATATTTTTGCGCGCAGGATGAAAAAAAACGCCGAAAATATAACCGCTAAAATTAAAACATCGATAATGATTCTCATGAGGGTTTTTTTCATAATATGCAGGGATTTTACTAGATTTTACCGGCTTTGACAATAACGGCGGAAGTTGGGAAGCTGAGAAGTTGAGCAGCTGAGCAACAGCAAAGCCTTTGTCTTTGCCCAACTTCTCAACCTCCCAGCTCTCTCAACTTCCGCCGTTTCGTTGCGCGCGCCCTGTTTTTATGGTAAAATCGTTGCCATTAATTAATGCGGAGGAATTTTTTATGCCGGAAATAAAACCGTTTAACGCAGTAAGATACTCGAAGAGCAACATAACAGATTTTATATGTCCGCCGTACGACGTAATAAGCGCGGAGGATAAAGAGAAACTAAAAAAACTGTCGGATTACAATATAGTAAATATAGAGCTTCCCGACGCATCCGGAAAACAGAACAAATACCGTCATGCTGCGGCGTTGTTTAAGAACTGGCTGCAACAAGGCGTTCTTGAGCGCGGCGAAAAACCGTCTTTCTACTTTTACGAGCAGTTCTTTGAAGATAAGGGCGTGGCTATGACCAGAAGAGGTTTTTTTGCGGCGCTGAAACTTGAAAATCCGCACTCGGGAAAAGGCGCTGTAAAACCTCACGAGAAAACGCTTGCAAAACCCAAAGCCGACAGGCTCAGCCTTTTAAAAGCCGTAAAGGCGAATGTCAGCCCGATTTTCGGCCTTTTCGACGACAATAATCTTGCCGGAGTAAAGTTATGCAAAAATATAGCCAAGCGCGCTCCGCAGGCGACTGCGAAAGATAAAGACGGTTTTCATAAACTCTGGGTTGTTTCCGATGAAGAAACGACGGACGAAATCGTAAAACTTTTGTCGGACAAAAAAATGTTTATCGCCGACGGACACCACAGATACGAGACGGCGTGGAATTACAGCCTGGAAATGAAAGCTAAAGATAAAAAGTATTCTGCCGGCAAAGATTATAACTACGTGATGGCGTTCCTGTGCCCGATGGAAGATCCCGGAATTTCGATATGGCCTACGCACAGAGTGATATCCGAGCCTAAAGATCTTGAGGAAAGAATAGCAAAGTATTTTGACGTTCATCCCGCAAAAGATTTCGAGAAGCTCTCAAAAAAAGAAATACAGCCGATGATGGTTTATAAAGACGGAAAATACAGAACGCTTACAATCAAAAGCGAAAGCATACTCAAAAAAGCCATGCCTGACAAATGCAAAGCTTACAGAAATTTGGCGGTAAGCGCGCTGCACTATGTGCTGATTCCGTCAATTGACGCGCAGGAGTTTACTTACGTGAAAAAAGACACCGAAGCCGTTGCTCTTGCGAAAAAAACAAACACAATAGCCGTGATAGTTCCGGCAACGCCGGTCGAAGCGCTGAAAGCCATAAGCTTGAGCAATCAGATGATGCCGCAGAAATCGACGTATTTCTATCCCAAACTTGCCAGCGGAATAGTGATGAGGACAGTATAGAAGCTGGGAGAGCTGGGAAGCTGAGAAGTTGAGCAAAAACAAAAACTTTTGCTTTTGCCGTTGCCCAACTTCTCAGCTTCTCAACCTCTCAACTTCAAGGTGTTTATGAATTTACTAATCGATATATTTTTAGTCGCAAGCATAGCCGCGATCGCGTATCTCGGCTGGAAAGCCGGACTTACGAGAAGCTTTTTTGCCGTTCTCGCCGGGTTTCTCGCCATGTTTGCCGCGCATAAGTATCCTTACCATGACGGCATAAATATCTATTTGGTCTTTGTGATAACTGCGCTTTTTGTTATGATGGCCGGCGGCTTTACGTTAAGAATCGTACACTTTTTTTACATGAACATAGTCGACAAGGCCGGCGGCGCGGCTTTAAGCGTGCTGGTATGGCTTGTTGTATCGGTAAATATTGTCGTGCCGACGCTTACGCACGGCACGCACGCGTTGGACGGCTCAACGCACACATTGTATAAAACCATTTCAGATACGATGCAAAGAAATATTCCGCTTTTTAGGGATTATGTCCCAGCTTCGCTTGAGACTAAAGCGCTTGAAAGACAGAGAAAGACAGAAGTTTAGAAGCCGGGAAGTTGAGAAGCTGAGCAACGACTTTGTTTTTACTCAACTTCTCAGCTTCCCAACTTCCCAGCTTCTAAACATAAGGGAGACAAAATGAAAAAGTTAAGACTTGGATTTCCGAAAGGCAGCCTTCAGGATTCTACGGCCGAGCTGTTTAAAAAAGCAGGCATAAGAATAAACATTTCGTCAAGATCGTACTTTCCTTCGTGCGATGACGAAGATATAGAAATAATGCTCGTGCGTTCGCAGGAGATGGCAAAATACGTGCAGGACGGCTTCTTTGACTGCGGGCTTACGGGTTACGACTGGATATGCGAAAGCGGCGCGAAAGTGAAAGAGGTATGCGAACTTCAGTACGCAAAGTCAGGCTTCAGGCCGGTCAGATGGGTTTTGTGTGTGCCGGAAGCTTCGAAAGTAAAGTCCATAAAAGATTTGCAGGGAAAAAGAGTTGCGACGGAACTTGTAAACTTCACAAAAAAATACTTTGCCAAAAACAAAGTCAAAGCCGACATAGAGTTTTCATGGGGCGCGACCGAAGCAAAAGCCGGCAGCCTGGTCGATGCAATCGTCGAACTTACGGAAACAGGTTCTTCGCTCAGGGCAAATAAGCTCAGAATCGTCGAAGAACTTCTGACTTCCACAACAAGATTTATCGCCAATGACAAAGCTTTAAACGATAAGTGGAAAAGAGAAAAAATAGAAAACATGGCAATGCTTTTGAAAGGCGCTTTGGCAGCCGAGGGAATGGTAGGCCTTAAGATGAACGTCCCGTGCAAAGCGTTGGATAAAGTGATAGAGGTCCTTCCGGCTTTAAAGAAGCCGACTATTTCACAGTTGAGCGACGAAAACTGGGTGGCGCTTGAAGTGATTATGGAAGAAAACGTCGTTAAAAAGATTATCCCGGCATTGAAACGCGCCGGAGCCGAAGGGATAATCGAATATCCGCTGAATAAAATAATTTATTGATGAAATATGAACACGTTGAAGCGGAAAATTTTAATTTTGCTGCCGTTTGTATTATTCTTCAGCTTTGTTTCTTGTAAATCTGAAACAGTTTCTTACGTTTCTTATACTGCAGATGACGACGTCAAATTTGACATTCCGTCATCATGGAAAGACAGTTCGCAGGATGAAGATTCGCCGTATGACCGTATGTTTATCTCCAAAGGCGATTTAGCATCCGCGGGAATATCGGTTTATTACAAAGATTCGGAAGAAAAACGTTCAAATGCCGAATTTTTTAAAAATCAAGTTGATGAAATGATGTCCGGTCAAAAGCCTAAAGTTATATCGGAACAAAAAGTCAGGGAATTGCAGGATAAAACAATTACCGATGTTGCTTATTCGGGTATTTCGGGAGCTTCAAAATTCTACTTTATTTTTTCTTTGGTGGAGTTTAAAGGCCGCGATGACATCTTCGCAATCTGGGTGCAAGTGAGCAAGCCTGTTGTGTTTAAGAAATACAAGCCGATTCTTGAGAAAATAGTAAATTCATCGGCTCTCGTTTAAAAATTACTCGGCAAAAGGGAATAAAATGTCAGAAAATATCAGAGTTCGTTTTGCGCCGTCACCGACAGGCGATTTGCACATAGGAGGCGTCCGCACGGCGCTTTTTAACTGGCTTTATGCAAAAAATAAAAACGGAACTTTTATTTTGAGGATAGAAGACACCGATGAGGCGCGCTCGACTGCGGAATCGGTTCAGGTTATTTTGGACGCAATGAAATGGCTTGATCTCAACTGGGACGAAGGCCCGGGGAGCAATGCTACCGAAGCCTCGAAGTATGCCCCGTACTACCAGATGCAGCGCAAAGAGCAGGGCATTTACCAGAAATATGTCGTTGAACTGATAGAAAAAGATTTGGCTTACCCGTGCTACTGTACTGCTGAAGAAGTAGAAGAGATGCGCAAAAAAGCGCAGGCAAACAAACAGCCGCCGAAGTACGACGGCACATGCTCGCACCTTACGAAAGAGCAGAGAAAAGAAAAAGAAGCGCAGGGGCGCAGCGCAGTAATAAGATTTAAAATGCCGAAAGACGGCGTCACTGTGTTAAACGATTTGATACGCGGCAGAGTGGAGTTTGACAACTCGCTTCTTGACGACTTTGTTCTTATGAAAGCCAACGGCGTGCCTACATACAATTTTGCATGCGTTATCGACGATCATCTTATGGAAATCTCGCACGTTTTAAGAGGCGACGACCATATATCCAACACTCCGCGCCAGATACAGATTTACAACGCGCTCGGATGGAATCTGCCTGAATTCGGGCACATGGCGATGATTTTAGGGCCTGACGGCGCAAGGCTTTCAAAACGCCACGGGCACACTTCTGTTTTAGAGTACAGAAAAGAAGGGTATCTTTACGAGGCGCTCATAAACTATCTCGCGCTTTTGGGATGGTCAACCGAAGACAGCCAGCAGCTTTTTACTATAGACGAACTCAAAGAAAAATTTTCCGTAGAACGCTGCGGATCAAGCCCGTCAACTTTTGACCCGGTAAAGCTTTTATGGCTTAACGGCGAGAAAATAAGAGCTAAAACACCGGAGCAGGTCTATGACCTGTTTATAGAGTGGCTTAAATATACAAACAACGAAAAAATAATTGAGGGTTGGGACAAAGGACTTTTAAAACAGGCTATGGCACTGGAGCACGACAAAATAAAACTCTTAAAGGATATTCCGTCTCTTGTTGATTTCTTTTTCGTAAAAGAAGTTGTTTTTAATGAAGAAGCTGTTAAAAAAGTATTTGAAAAATCGCCGGATACGGCAGGCATGGTTTTAAGAGAATCTAGACAGCGTCTTTTGGGGCAAGAGGATTTTTCACCTGAAGCTTTAGAAGCACTTGCAAGACAAATAGCTCAAGACAACAATATCGGAAACGGCAAAGTATTTCATCCGATAAGAGTTGCAATTTCCGGAAGAACCCAAGGCCCAAGTCTTTTTCACATGATGGAGGTAATGGGAAAAGACGAGGTTGAAAACCGTATTAGAGCAACATCCAGAAAGTATTCGTATGAAAAGATGGAAAAAAAATTGATAAGTGATTTTATTAAACAAAAGTATTCCAATGTTAAAGTGGAGTATCCTAACAGGATTAAGAACGGCGTAGGTTTTTTTACACCTGATGCCTTTTTTAGAGATAAAGATATTGACACATTTGTAGAGGTTAGAATTTTGAATAACATACACATTGGAAATCATATTAACACTTTGTTAAAAAATCCTCTTAAAATATACATCAATAGAATACGCAGTTATGGGGAGTTTTGCAATAAAAATTCTCGTCTTGAATTTATTTTAGC
>WQUP01000035.1 GCA_009782015.1 Endomicrobiia bacterium
GAAACCGCGGTTTCAATACTTTTAAATTTCAGAGGACCCAGCCTTACCGTAAGCCACGGAGGCTCGTCTTTTGTTTCCGCGGCCGTTACGGCCGCTAACTGGCTGTCTTGCGGCATGTGCTCGTATGTTCTTCTCGGCGCGGCAGACGAAATACATCCGGTCATCGATAAAGAGTACGGCCGCAAAGCCGGAGAGGGAGAATGCGCCGCTTTTTTTCTTCTTACGCTTGAAGAAACGGAAAATGAGTTCATAATCGGCGATCTTGAAACGGACAATTGCAACCCTTCGTTTGCCGCGTTTAACCTCGCAAAAAAATATGAGCCGTTAGTAAATTGCAAAGACGTTAAGAAAATGATTTCGGATTACATTAAAACGACGCTGGCCGGCAACAGACGGGAGATAATCTCGGTTTTTGACAGCTCTCCGCTTCCCTCGTTTGCGCCGAATATTTCCGATGAAGACAAAAAGAAGATTTACGGCGGACTTAAACTTATGTGCCTTGCCGGAGAAGATTTTCCGTTAAACGACGGCAATATGGAAAATGTCTGTTTAAATTCGCTTAACAAAAAGCGGAAAATAAATTTTTTCACTTCGGGAAGCAGCGGCCTTCCCAAAAGCTGCGTTCATACGCTTGAAATGATTAAAGAAGAAGCCTGCGGAGTTTCGTTTCTTTTTGACAAAATAAAAAGAGTTGCGGGTACGGTTCCGACATATCATTCTTACGGATTTATTTTCTCTCTTCAAATGCCGAAATATCTGAATCTGCCGGTCGTTTATTATCCTCCCGTTCCTTTTTTCGAATGGTCAAAAGTTTTGCGCGAAGGCGACCTTCTCGTTACTTTTCCGCTTTTTTTAAAATATTTCATAGACGCGGAATTTGAATTTCCCCCGGGCGTTACTATTCTCTCTTCCACCGCGCCGTGCCCCGACGCAGTAATAGACGAGCTGTATAAAAGAGGCGCGGCGCGTCTGATTGAGATTTACGGCTCTTCGGAAAATGGCGCGATAGGTTTTAGGGAAAAGTCCGGCGCTCCGTTTTCGCTTCTTCCGTTTTGGAACTGCCAAGAAAATAACGGCATAGTCGAAAGTATTTCAAGACAAAAAACGGATTTTACGGGCGAATTGCAGGACATAGCGCGCGTAACAGGCGAAAGGCTTTTTTCTGTTGAGGGAAGAAAAGATTACGCGGTACAGGTGGCGGGCGTCAACGTTTTCCCGCCGAAAGTCGAAAATCTTATCAAAATGCATCCGGACGTCAAAGACGTTATGGTGCGGCTCGGCGGCGAAAGGCTTAAAGCGTTTATAGTTTTAAAGGACGGCGCGGATTTGAAAAAATCTCAAGACAGCCTGCGTAAATACATGGAGACCGTTCTTACGCCTCACGAGTTTCCAAAAAATATAACTTTCGGTGAAAAACTTCCGGCCACGATTTTCGGGAAAAAAGCCGATTGGTAAATTGCCAAAGCCGTCATGGCGAACGGCAACGCCCACGACAAACGCATGAAAATTTAAGTTTTTTTGTCATACCGACGAAAGTCGGTATCCACGTTAGCAGTTAAAGACATAAGGAATAAATATTTTTGAGTAAAAATGGATACCGACTTTCGTCGGTATGACAACTTTGGCGCTTTTTTCATGCGTTTGTCGTGCGGCAAGGTCATAAAAACTTGTTTTTTTTATCGGAAAATGCGATAACTATCTGGGCGGAATTGCGTGAACACGCCCTATGTGTTGCGCTAAAAAAAGGGGGGTATTTGTGATTAAAAAAGTTTTTTCCTTATGCTCATTGTTTGCGTTGTTTTTTATTTTGCAGGCCTGCACTCCGGCTTACAAAATCGACAGTAAAGCTTCGGCCGGCATCGTCGCCGCAAAACCGATCTTAAAATCTTCGGATAAACTTGTGATTATAACGCCGAAGGACGGCGGCCATAAGAAAGAAATTACGCCAAACACGGGTCCGATAGTCGCAATGCATCTGGCTGCCGCTTTCAGACAGTACGCTCCCGACACTTATATTTGCGAAGACCCGCTAACCGTTGAACAGGCAAAAGCATATTCCGTGAAAAATAAATATACGCGCATGATTTATCCCGTGATATTAAATTGGGAAGATCGTCAGCCGCTTATAAGCGGACTCAGAGATAGGGTAAGCGTTCGGGTAACTGTGATAGATGTCCAAAATGACAAAGTTTTAAACGATTCAACGCTGTACGGAAACGGTTCAAACAAAGCGTGGGCTACGGGCAAAACCCCGGAAATACTGCTGGATAAGCCGTTTCAGGCATACGCCGCTTCTCTGTTTTCAAATGATAAATAAAGTTTGAAAACCGGATGCTGATGAGATATAAATAAAGTTTGTCTTGCCAAAATGGTTCGGCGCACCGCGCTCTGCCATTATAAAAAAAGGGGGAAGTAAATGAAAAAAGTATTGCTAGTCGTTTGTGCCGTTGTGTTGTTGTTTTCGGGATCTGCTTTTGCCGCAGCTACGCCTCTTAAACTCTCGCTGTGGGGTAACATTGCCGTGCCTCCTACGGATGCGGTTTACGGCGTGGAAGTCGGCATAGGCAATTACACGAAGGAATTAAGAGGCCTGTCGTTGAATTTCATTTTCGGAAAAACCGATGATGCCATAGGCATTCAGACCGCGATTGTGACGAAGACAGACAAATTTACCGGTCTTCAATGGGGTTTTGTGAATTTCAATGCAGGAGAAGTCAAAGGCGTGCAGTATGGATTTTTCAACAGGGCGGCTTCGATAACCGGCCTGCAGCTCGGTTTTGTAAATATTGCGACCGAAGCGCCGTCGTTTGCTTTGCAGATAGGTCTTGTAAATTATCTCGGCAACTCTTCGCTCTTTAAGTGGTTCCCTATCATAAACGCGAAGATATAGTTTTATGACAGTCGTTTAATGACAGTTCCGCCGGCAAAATTTTGGGACAGCATATAAATTTGCCGGCGGAAATTTTGTCAAAGGAAACAAAGAGGACGCGGCGATTGAAATAAACGCTTGCGTCCTTTTTTGACGTATAGCCGTTATGTTGTTTGACTAAAACCGGCATATTTTATATACTCATGAATCGTTTTTAGCATGATGTGCGGTGCGGTACCCAAGTGGTAAGGGAGCAGTCTGCAAAACTGTTATTCGCCGGTTCAATTCCGGCCCGCACCTTGTTAAATACAATTACGAAAGCCGTTGTCTTGTCGTTGCCGTTGATTCGTAATTCGTAATTTGTAATTAATAATTGCAGTTATCGCCCGGTTAGCTCAGTTGGTTAGAGTACTTCCTTGACATGGAAGGGGTCAGAAGTTCGAGTCTTCTACCGGGCATTCTTTTTTTAACGATGAAAAAACAATCTAAAACTTTAATCGCCGCGCAGTCAAAAGCTCCGATGTTCGACACCCTCTTGGCGCATGCAAAAAGAGACGTTGTCTCTTTTCATTGTCCCGGGCATAAAAACGGCAGGAGCATAGATAAAAAACTTAAAAATTACGTCGGGGAAGAGGCTTTTAAATTCGACGTGACGGTCTTTGACGAAGTGGATTCGCTCCACGACCCCGTAGGCCCCATAAAAAAGGCTCAGGAGCTTATGGCCGAGGCTTACGGCGTAAAGCATTCGTTTTTTCTCGTAAACGGAACTTCCGTCGGAAATATGGCGATGTTTCTTGCCGCCTGCGACGAAGGCGACTCCGTGATAGTATCAAGAAGCTCGCACAAGTCTATAATGGCCGGAATAATAATGGCAGGCGTGTGGCCTATCTGGATTCAGCCGAAAATAGACCAGGGCTTGGATATAATTTTTAACTCGACGTATGACCAGATAAAAGAAGCTTTGGACAGATACCCCGAAGCCAAAGCCGTGTTTGTTACAAGCCCGACTTATAACGGCGTTGTCACGGAGCTTTCAAAAATAGTTGACCTTTGCCACAGAAGGAAAAAGATAGTTCTTGTCGATGAGGCGCACGGGCCGCATCTGATGTTCAACAATCAACTGCCGGAGTCCGCGATAGAAGCCGGAGCGGATTTGTGCGTGCAGTCAACGCATAAAATTTTGTCGGCGATGTCGCAGGGCTCGGCGCTTCACTTTAATTCAAAGTTAGTGGATTTGAACAGAGTTAAGAAAGTAGTCTCTATGCTTCAGACTACAAGCCCGAACTATCTGACGCTTGCGACTCTCGATCTTGCCAGAAGGCAGGCTTTCCTGCACGGACAGGAAACATTTGACGAAGTTATAGAAGCAGCCGAGTGGGGGCGCTCGCGCATAAACAGCGAGATTCCGCTTATGAAATGTTTCACGAGAAAAGATATACAGAAAGCCGGCTTTGACCTTGATGTCACAAAGCTTACCGTCAACGTTACGAAAACCGGCCTTGCCGGACATGAAATAGACTCTATTTTGGCAAAAGAGTACAATATACAGGTAGATTATTCTGACATATTCAATCTTGTCGCTATAATGGGAGAAGGATCGGTAAAGTCGGATGTAGAGGCTTTTGTCAAAGCTCTTAAGGATATAAGCAAAAAGTATCACGGGAAACAGAAAAACTGGATACTTCAGATTCCTTCTCTGGCAACGGAGATGGTAATGAGGCCAAGATCGGTGTTTCTGTCAAATAAGACGAAAAGGATATACCTTAATAAAGCAGTAGGACATGTCGCGGCGCAGACTTTGACGCCGTATCCTCCCGGAATTCCGGTGCTTATTCCCGGGGAAAGAATCACTCAGGAGATATGCGACTATCTGATGGATATGTCTTCAAAAGACATAAGAATAAGCGGCCAAGAAACAGAGATGCTCAGAACAGTAAAAGTTTTTACAAATTGAAAATCAGATTTTTAGAAAAAATCTGATTTTCATCCCCGAGTGTTTTAATCGGGGATCCATGTTCGCTCAGAAAAATTCCGATTTTCATCCCCGAATGTAGTAATCGGGGATCCAAGTTGACAAAAGCAGGCTTTAATTCCTCTCTTTTGTCATCCCCGAATGTCTCAATCGGGGATCCATGTTCGCTCAGTAAAACATGTTTGTCATCCTGAGGCGGCGAAGCTGCCGAAGGATCTAGAGCCTAGATTCTTCAAGGACTTTGTCATTTTTCAGAGGGACAGTCGCCGATGACAGCCTTGAAAAAATATTTTTAGAAAAATCTAACGGAGAGAGAAATGAATAAAAAAGACATGCAGATTTTCAAAAAAATCTTACTTCAGAGAAAAACCGAACTTCTCAACAAAGTCAACGTCGCCCAGAGAGAGAGAGACAAAGATACCGGATCGGTAGTAGGCGACGAAATAGATACGGCAAGCCAAAACAGCGAGAAAGAGATGTACTTTGAGCTTGCGGCAAACGACAAAATAACGCTTGACGCCATAAACGACGCTCTTGCAAAAGTAGAGAAAGGCACATACGGAAAATGCGAGTGCTGCGGATGTGATATTTCAATTGAAAGGCTCAAAGCCCTGCCGTGGAGCAGATACTGCATACAGTGCCAGGAAGAAGCCGAAAGAAATAAAAAATGATAAAAGCAGGTTTTAATTCCACTCTTTTGTCATCTCCGAATATTGTTAATGAGAAGTTTTCATTAGCAGCCTGCACCCGAGTGTCTTAGTCGGGTGGGGATCCACGTTGTAGAAGGATTAAAAATAATGAAGTTTGTTTTGAGTTCAAAAATATTTAAAGCGACCGTTACCGAAGCCAACCTGAATTACGAAGGAAGCATAACCATAGATACGGACTTATGCGAAAAAGCGGGATTATGGATCGGCGAGAAAGTGCTTGTAGTGTCCAACACAAGCGGCGCGCGTCTTGAGACTTACATTATTCCCGGCAAACCGGGTTCCGGCGTAATATGCATGAACGGCGCTGCGGCGCATCTCATTAAAAAAGGCGAAGAAATAATAATAATGGGTTTTACGCTTTCCGATAAGCCGATGGAAGCGAAAATAGTTCACGTTGACAAAAACAATAAGTGTATTAAAGTCGTATGATAATTTGAATAACGATGTACGCCTGCAGGACTTTGTCCGCGGCGAATGATGTAATGTGTCCCTAGCCGTTCATGTATGCGAAGCATACACATCATTTCCGCAGGAAACATCATGTGAGAAGCACACATCATGTCCCTCAAGGGACGCATCATTGCAGTTACGGGGCGTGGCTCAGCTGGCTAGAGCGCTCGGTTCGGGACCGTGAGGTCGCTGGTTCAAATCCAGTCGCCCCGATTCTTTTAAAAGCAGCTTTGCAGAAATGCAAAGCTGCTTGTTCATTTATAAACCGTAAATGTGATTTGTTTTGATTTCCTGATATTTTTTTAGTAAATTGTTAACTCGCATGAAGAAAGTTTTCTCTATTGTTGTCCTTTCATCCTAACTCATCACGATCTTGCTCTCCAATAAATTTTTTAAAGGCGGTATTTATGAAAAAGATTATGGCTGTTGTTGTGTTTGCAGTGGTTTGTAGTTTGTTTTTGGCGGCTTGCAAGGATAAAGATGAAAAAAAGCAAAGAGCTCTTAAAAACGCGAAGGAACAAAAAGTTGAAATTGCAAAGGACAATAACCAGGAAATTTATAATTTGGTAAAGTCGGGCAATCCTCAAGAGCTGGCAAAATTCGCAAAACCTAAAAACGTAAATCTTGTCGATCAAGACGGAAATAATGCTTTGCTGATTGCCGCAGGCGAATATGACAGAGCCGAAGTTATAGATATTTTAATCAAAGCCGGAGCTGATACGGAAATCAGGAACAAAAATGGTTACACGCCGCTGATGCTGGCAATAAGAAACGGCAGAGCCCAAAACGCTCTTGTTTTAATAAAAGCCGGCGCAAACGTAAATGCCGCTTATGATAAACCTTATGATGACATGGATAAAACAACGCCGCTAATGTATGCAGTAGGCGAACCTGATGTAAATGAGCCGAGAGTTGTTCAGGCTTTGATAGACGCCGGCGCGGATGTCAATGCCAAAAACGCAATCGGAAATACGCCGTTATTAATAGCCGCGCGAGATTCTTGGCTTAAACCTGAAAATTTGGAAATTTTGATAAAGGCCGGAGCAAATATTGAAGAGAAAAACAAAAACGGTTACACGCCGTTAATGGTAGCAATAAGAAATGGAAGAACAGAAAACGCTCTTGTTTTAATAAAAGCCGGCGCAAACGTAAATGCCGCTTATGATAAACCTTATGATGACATGGATAAAAC
>WQUP01000036.1 GCA_009782015.1 Endomicrobiia bacterium
CGAGTATATTTTGTCGGCAAACACATAGTCTCTTTTTTCGTTTGCCGAATAATAATCGTTATATTTATAAAAATACGGCAGCATCCTTTCGAATGTCGCCGTATCAGACAGTTTATCCCATGCTTTTCTTATGTTTTCTATTCCGAATTCTTTTACGTATCTGAACTCCGCATCCGTAGCCTTGTTTTCCATTACGTTTTTAAGTTTTCCGAAAGCAAGGCTTAGTATAATGGTTTCTATTTCTTCATTTTTTGCGGTTTTTATAAGAAGTTCCGTAAACAAGCTCTTTTCTTGAGCGTAAAGCTTTAAAAAATCCGATTCTCTTTCATATTCGTAAAGCGCGATGTATTTGCTTAGCTCTTTGTATTCGGATAAACTTGCGCCGGATTTGGCTATATTTTTTATTATGTCGCCTTCTGCAAGTTCTTTATACGTTTGATAGGGAAGAGTTTTTTTTGCATTGTCCATGTATGCGGCGAGTTCTTTATTTAGCTTCTTTTCGTTGATTTTTGCGTCTATCTCCGATGCCTCGGCTATTTTGCCGTATTTGTCCAAACTTATTCCATGCTTGCCTGCTTCTTTTACAAGGTATTTGTAATACTTGACCGGGCTGAGTTTGCCTTTCTCATATTTATTAACCGCTGCAAGCATTTTACGGCTGTTTGCGCTTAAATGTTTCCTTTGCAAAATCTTTAACTCTTCTTGCAGCTCTGACAGTATTTCATTTACTTCTTTTTGCGCGCCGAATATGTATTCAAGTCTTTTGGCGTTTTGATTATATAATTCCTCGTCTTCCAATGCGTATAAGGGAACATTAACTTCATTTTTTAAATAAAAATATACCCCCCCCCCTATTTTTCCATCTTTTAGCAGATTTTCCGTCAACGGTTCTCTAATGCTTGCCGGAAGAGTTCTGATAAAACTTGAGGTTACATTCCGGCTTGCGCCTTCGACAAATATCTTGTTGAAGTTGTCCTGTTTGGATATATTTTTAAGCAATTCGCTGATTTTTATTTGCGTGTCGTAGTGGCAGTGCAAGTCCTGTACCAGTACTACAAGATTTTTCCCTGTTCCGCTTATGCCGCTTACCGAAAAGTTTTTGTTTATATCGTAGCGGTTATCCGCAACGGAAACCGCTGCGCCAAAAACAGGTTTTGACGCAACATTGCAAGTAAATGCCAAGGTTAACAATACAGATATGATTTTTTTGGAATTCATACTTGGAATTATAGCTTATTTCGTTGCTTTTTCAATGGTGGCCAGCCGGAATATTTTTATGGCAATAAAGTCCTTAAGGTCTTTAAGGACCTTAAGGACTTTAGAACTTCCGAAAAAAATAAAATTGCGGAAAAAGCACTTACTTGAGCTGTACTATCTTTCCCATATCGCTCGGGCCGGTATAGATTTTTGAGTTTAGTTTTGTTCCGCCGTAAAATTCTGCAAGCCATTGTTCGCCTTCGGCTTGCGAGAAAAACTCGAGGTTTCCTTTGGCTATGGACGAAACTTTTACGCCGTACTGGCCGCAGTATCTTATTCTCTTTTCGCTCCACTGCACAGTCCATTTTTCAGGCATTGCCGCGCTCGGAGTGGCAATATCGGCGTCAAAACCTTCCGGTTCAAACAGCGCGTCTGCTATGCTCTCTTTGAGTATTTTGCCGTATTCTGCAGCCGCAATGCTTTCCGCTCCGCTCTGCTTGAGAAGATTTTTCATCTCATCGTTTCCGGCGGCATAATCGAGCGCCGTATATTTCGATTTGTTTTCCGCGTTTTTATCGGCTCCGCGGGCAATTAAAAGTTTTACCATGTCTGTGTTGCCTTTCATCGCGGCAGTCATCAGAGGCGTCTGGCCGTTTTTGCCGGCCAAATTGGCGTCCGCTTTGCTGTCTAAAAGAAATTTTGCCGTATCCAATCTGTTGCGCGCAACCGCAAACCCGAGCGCCGTTCCCCACTGACCCGCAGCCGCGTTGACATTGGCGCCCTTTGAAACCATAAGTTTTACAAGCTCCGTATTTCCCGCAAAAGCTGCGATATTGAGCGGCGTATATCCGTCGGAGCTTGCGGCGTTTACGTCGGCTCCTTTAGACAAAAGAAACTCGGCGGCTTTAGCGTTTGACGAGTAAACGGCAAGCATAAGGGCTGTCATGGCGTTTTTGCTTTTGGCGTTGACGTCGGCTCCGGCGTTGGATACGAGCGCATCCGAGATTTCCGCAAAATTTTTGCCGTATCTGGCTGACATCATGAGAGCGGTCCAGCCGTCGTTTGTCTTTGCGTTGACATCCGCGCCCCTGCGCACAAGGTCTTTGACTACGTCAATCTTTCCCTGGTACGCCGCGGTGATGAGCGGAGTCCAGCCTTTGTTGTTTTTGGCGTTTATGTCCGCGTTTTTGGAAATTAAAATTTCAACTATGTCGTTTTTGCCGAAATACATGGCCCACGAAAAAGGAGTATATCCGTTTTTGTTTTTGGCGTTGACGTCAGCTCCGCTGCCGGCAAGCGCGGAAACTATATTTTTTTTATCGGCGTCAACGGCAAACAAGAGAGGAGTCCAGCCGTTGTCGTTTTTGGCGTTGACGTCAGCTCCGGCGGCAATCAAAGCCGCGGTCATGTTTTCGTTTCCGTTTTTGGAAGCCCACATCAAAGGAACCGCGCCCGCAGTATTTTTCTTGTTTACGTCCGCGCCCCTTTCTATCAAAAGTTTGACGGCGTCGGTGCGGTCTTTGTAAGCCGCAGCGGAAATTGCGCTCATCCCTCTTTTGTTTGTAAGCGCTATTTTGGCCGCATTTCCGAGCAAAAGATCCGTCATATCAAGCGAGCCGTTTGACGCCGCAACTATAAGCGGCGAAGAACCGTCCGCAGCCTGAGCATCGACATCGGCTTTGTTTTCGACAAGCATTTTCGCTATTTCGATATTGTCTTTGGCGCTAGCCAAAATAAGCGGCGTTACGCCGGAAGAAGTTTTTTCCTTTACTCTCTGCTCGGCGCCGGTTTCAAGAAGGTCGCGGACTTTGCCGGAATCCGAGTTGTAAACCGCAAACATCAGCGGCGTCTTTGCAGCGGTTATCCCTTCGCCTTTGTTTATGGTTGCAAGCACGGCTCTTATGTCTCCGGAAGAATCTTCCCTGAGCGTTTTTTCAACTTCTTTAAAGCCGTGCTCTTTTGCATAAGCCAGAGCTGTTTTGCCTTTGCCGTCTTTAACGTTTATATCCGCGCCCGCGCTGAGAAGCTCGTTTGCCGCGCTTGCTTTGTTGCCTTCGACAGCATAAAAGAGAGCGGTGCGCCCGAACGTGTCTTTAAAATCCGCGGACGCGCCTTTCTCAAGCATATCCGCTACGAGCCCGCCGTATCCGCGCAAAGCGGCAAACATGAGAGGCGTCTCGTTTTTATCGGTTCTTGAGTTTATTGACGCGCCTTTTAGAATCAAAAGCGACGCCGTATCCGGAAAACCGTTGTCAAGCGCAAAGATAAGCGCCGTGCGGCCGCCGTTGTCGGCAGCGTCAACTTCCGAGCCCGCGTCGGCAAGAAGCGTTGCCATGCCGGATTCTCCCTTTGACGCCGCAAACATGAGCGCCGTCATGCCGTTATCGTCCCTTGAAGAAACGTCCGCGCCGGATCTGACGAGCGTCTCGATAAATTTTTCGTCATCGCAGTATTTTGCCGCAAGCATAAGGGCAGTGCGGCCAAGCTCCGGAGATTTCGCGTTTATGTCGCTTACTCTGCCGGACATTTCCGCGGCCATGGCGCCGTATCCGTATTTTACCGCAAGCAGAAAAGGCGTCCAGCCGCCGCCGGTTTTCATATTTATGTCGGCGCCGGAGTTTATGAGCAGATTGGCGGCATCGGGATGTTTGTTTGAAATCGCAAGAGAAAGGGCGGTCTCGCCGGAAACGTCTTTAGAGTTCGGGTACGCGCCTTTTTTAAGCAAAGCAGAGGTTATTTCCGTATTGCCTGTCTCGGCGGCAAACATCAGCGGCGTGCGGTCGTCTCCGGTTTTCGCTTCTATATCCGCGCCGGAGTCCATTAAAAATTCCGCTATCGCCGTCTGCTTGTTTTTTATCGCAAGCATGAGCGGCGTAATCCACGAGTTGTCTTTGGCGTTTACGTCGGCTTTTTCGCCGGCCAAAATTTTAACGGCGTTAAGGCTGCCGTTTTGAATTGCAAGCATGAGGGCGGTCATTCCGCTGTTTTGTTTATCCTCGGTTTTTGCGCCGTATTCTATTAGCATGCTCACAATATCTTTGTAGCCTTTGTTGGCAGCCTGTATTATCGGCGTTTCGCCAGAGTAACTTTTTATATTGGGATCTGCGTGTTTTTCCAAAAGAAGCCTTGTCATGCTCGAGTTGCCTGACTTTATCGCAAACGACAAAGGCGACCAGCCGTTGTTTTCTCTGGCGTTTACGTCCGCGCCGGAATCGAGAAGAAGAACGGTAATATCGCGGTTTCCCTGATCGACCGCCATCATAAGCGCGGTTATTCCGCCGCTGTTTTTGGCGTTTACGTCCGCGCCTTTTGACACGAGCGCCTGCGCCGCGGCGTACTGCCCTTTGCGAGCCGCGTACATAAGCGGCGTCCAGCCGTTATTGTCCCTGGATTTTATATTCGCGCCTTTTTGTATAAGCTCAACCGCCTTATTGACGTTGCCCGCGGCTATCGCGTCAATCAGTTCGTCGGCAAGACAGATATTGGAAGCCGCGAATATAAAAAACGCGGCTGAAATAAATACTTTTTTAATCATAAAACCTCCGGCGGTTAAATTTTTTATCATTATGCGCAGCTGCAAATATTTTCATATTTATTTGAGATTTTCCCCCGAAAGCATGCCTTCCGTTTCTTCGGGAGGCAGTTCTTTGCTGAACTTTGAAAAAGGGTTTACAATCAAAGTTTCGCCTTTTGTGATATTCAGGAACTCCGTTCCTTTAACGGATATAAACGCAATCCCGTCTTTTTTAACAAGCCCGTTATCAAAAATCCTGGCGCGCGAAGAAAAAACCGGAACCTTTTTGTCGTTCATCCTTATAAGCTTTACGCTGCTGTGTTCGCCGAGCGTCTGCTCGCCTTCTTTCATGTCGTTTTCGTAAACGAGCGCATATACGTCGCTTTCAATAAATTTTTTATAAAAAGCCGGAAGCAGCGCCGAATCTTTGCAAGCCGCCTTAAGCGCTCTCGCAAGTTCGTCTTTGTCCCCGGTAAGCAGTTCGTTTATAATATCCAAAAACCTCACATTGCGCCCCGTTAAAAATTTATGAGTTATTATAGCATAAGAAACAAAAATGATAAATTGTAAACGGCAAATGACGACGACAAACGCATGAAAAAAGCGCCAAAGTTGTCATACCGGCGAAAGGCGGTATCCATGTTGCCTTTGATTTCATTCGACGATAACAACAAAATGGATTCCGGCTTTCGCCGGAATGACACGGCCAGAATAGTGGTTTTTAGAAAAACCCATTTACCATTGTCCTTGTTATTTTGATAGAATAAACAAAGCCGATAAACGCATAAAGGAACATCCATGGATATGATGAACTCCGGATTTGCAAAAAAGCCTGTCCCGCAGGCAGTAAAAGAGCTGTCGGAAACGGCTTTTTTTATGCTTCAGTCAAAAGAGTATTTTCAGGCCTACCTTATTTTAAAAGATTTAACTGCAAAAGAAAAAACCGTTTTTAATCTTTTCAATATATCTCTTTGCTTTTTGGCTGCGGGAAAGCCGGCTGATGCGGCGGCGCATCTTGAAGAAGCGCTCAATCTTTGCAAAAAAGAGCTTTCGGCCGGATTTGAAAATAAAGATTCCGTCGCTTCTGCGCTTGAAAACGCCGAAAACTCGGCAGACAGCTATAAAGCGCCGCTTCCTTATAATACGTCAATTCTTTCAAACGAATATTTAAAAAATAAAACCGTCCGCGTTCTTATTGACGCTTATTTACTGTCGGACAACAAGCCGAAGCTTGAAAGCCTTGTAAATAATCCGGCTATTGCAAAGTATGCAAACGTCAAAGCTGCTAGGGTGGGTTAACCAACCCTGAAAGGATAAAAAAATGAGCGAGATGACAGCTTCACAAATCATGTACGAAATCAAAAGAGCTTACGCAGGCAGGAAAAGCAAAGAAGAGATACTTGCCATGTACGCCGCGGTGCAAAACAAAGAAGATACTGATTCCGGCGAAGCCGGCAGAACGTACGTTCATCTTGCGGCAGGATTTTCCGATGCGGACGCGGTAGCGTATCTTTTGTCCCAAGGGCTTAAAGCCGGCGCAAAAGACGAATATCAAAGAACGCCGCTGCACTATTTGGCCGAAGGTTCAAGAGAGCGGGCGGATGCTGCGGCTGAAGATATTGAAAAAACGGCCAAGCTGCTGCTTGACGCAAAAGTCAGCGCTTTGTTAAGGGACGGCAACGACAGTTCGCTCTGCTACCATATTGCCGCAAAAAGCGGAAATGCCGCGTTTTTGGATGCTATGATAAAAAACAAAGTAAAACTCGATATGACCGACAGCGAAGGCCGGACGGTTTTACATCTTCTGGTTACATATCCGTCGCAAAGCATAAAAAGCAGCCTGAAATACGAAAAAAATGAAGAAGCAAAAAAGAAACTCGAAGCAAAGCTTGATCAAATTTTCAATACCGCAAAAGCGCTTATCGCTTGCGGAATCGATCCTGACGCAAAAGACAATGCCGGCAAGACCGCGGCGGATTACGCAGCGCAGTACGAGCTCGGCAAACTCGCGGCGCTGCTTAAAGGCGAATATGACGAAACTGACGCGTCAAATGAAGACAAGATAGCCGCCGGCGGAAAGAGTTTGCAGCAGGCTTGCAAAGACAAAGACTTAAAAGCGCTTGAAGCTCTTATCAAACTCGGGAAAGACGTCAACGAAGTTTCGGGCGACTCGCCCTTCAACGAGCAGACTCCGCTTGCCGCGGCATGCATGAACGCCTTTCCGGAAGGCGTTGACGCGCTGCTTAAAGCGGGCGCAGATCCGAATTTCAGAACAGGCGAAAACGGCCGCAGCGCTTTGTTTTACATGATAAATCTCGGCGATTTCGGCCGCAATAAAGATGACGCGAAAACAATGGGCAAAATACTAAAATCGCTTATTGCCTACAAGCTTGACATAAACGGCTTTGCCGATAACGACGAAAATACTCCGCTGACGCTTGCCTGCGCGCCGAGAACAGAA
>WQUP01000037.1 GCA_009782015.1 Endomicrobiia bacterium
GTTATACAGTTTGCCAAGAATATGTTAGCAGTACCGATTGCGGCGTTGTGGTCATAGCATAAAGCAGACAACGCCTCCTGCAAAAGAGAAAGGCGCCGCCTAAGCAATTCAGCAAAGGCAGCGCCATACGTAATGAAATATCTCTGATTACAATCCAGTTTTTAAATAAAAAACTAAACCTTTCTAATCTTAACCGCTTTGGGACCTTTCTCGGAAGATACAACGTCAAATTCAACTTCCTGTCCTTCCGCTAAGCTTTTGAAACCTTCGCTCTGGATTTCCTGAAAGTGCGCGAAAAGATCCGCAGAACCGTCATCCGGAGTTATGAAACCGAAGCCTTTTTGATCGTTAAACCACTTCACTTTACCTTTTGCCATGTGTGCAGTACTCCCTTTTTTAATTTACAGTTCTTATAGAACTGCTGTACATATTATACATTTTTTAAAAATGTTTTTTCTTTTTATTTTTAAAACTAAAATCTCTGCCGCCGCTTTTGCTAAATGGATTCTTGTCTGAAAAAGAATCTCTCTTGTGCGGAAAAAACTTTTTCTCTTCAAACGGCTTGCGGTCAAAATCTCTTCCGTTGCCCCTGCCGAAATGTTTTCTGTCCGAAAAAAAGTCCCTTTTTGGCGGAAAAGTTTTCTTCTCTTCAAGCAGTTTAGCGATTTTTTCCAATTGCGCGCTTATATTTTTCAGCTGCGCCAATATTTCATTATCCATTGCCTGCTCCTTATGCGCGCAGCGCACATCATTTCCGAAGGAAACATCATGTCCCAAGGGACACATCATTGTCTTTCTGGCGGAAGGAGAGGGATTTGAACCCCCGATAGAGTTTCCCCTATACTAGTTTTCAAGACTAGCGCCTTAAACCGCTCGGCCATCCTTCCACTTTCGTCTTATATTTAGGTGCGTCTGTTTTATGCTTCTGAATATTGTTATGAACTTTAATACGTGCCAGGAGTCGGTTCCGGTGCGCTCACCACTCGCGCCCGCGGCAGACACGTCCTCGTTATTCCTCGGACTGCCGCCCGCTCGGCCATCCTTCCACTTGACGTTTATATTTCTTAAAAGCGACTTGGTGATTATACAAAGATTTAGTTCAGCGTTCAAGATTTCTAATGACACAGTATATGAACCATGCACTCTGCCGTTATGGCTTCAGCGCTCTTTGCAAGTCTTTGTTTGGAGGTTGGTTTGTATTTATCGAAGGGATGCCTCCGGAAAGAGCTCTTTTCATGTCGTCGCTGAGCTGGATGTCTTCGTTTATTATTGCTCCCTCGTCTTCCGGTTCGGGAGGGGGCGGGGCGTATCTGTTGCTGTCGGATTTGTTCTGCCCGTTGTCTTTAGGCTTTTTCTCTTTTGCGGATATATAATAAGGAGTGTAGAATGACCAGCGAGCGCCAATGTTTGCGTAAAAGTTATTGTATGACAAAGCCGTCTGCAGATTTGCGTTTGCGAAAATGTCCAGATTTTCGATGATCTCGGCGCGCACTCCGGCGAAAAGCCCGAAAGAAAACTTTCCTTCCTCGGAGCCTCTGCTTTCAAAAGAAACGTCCGTGTTTTCAAAGTTTCCCGTTATTTGCGGATAAGCACAACTCAAAAGAAACGCCGCTTCGGCGCCGCACTGCCAGCCGAAAAATCTGTTCGATTGGTTCAATCCCGCTCCTATTTTTGCGGCGGTTCTTGTGTAAGAGTTTCCGGATATTTTAAGGTTTAAGCTGTCGGCTCCGGTTTCGTTAAATCCTCGATAAGAAGAACTTTTTGCCGAAAAGCACGCGTAAGGCCTGAAGAAAAAATCGTCGGCAAGCGCATATTTGTAAGCGCCTTCAAACTCGGCTCCCAGAGCCGTTGCGCCGAAAGACGCGCGAGCCTGCCTGTCTGCAAACGGGATGTTTCTCCACGTTTCATAATCGTCAAAGCTGCACGAGAGCACGCCTTTTACTTCCAATTCTTGCCATGCGTATCCGCCGTAAAAGCCGAAACCTTTATTCTTTATGTCTGCGCTGTTGCCTTGGGGCTGCTTTGCGGACTGCGAGGCATACTTTCCGTAAATTCCGGCGGCAAAATCTTGATACGGAATCATATCGTATCCGATCATTATTCCGTTTGAAGTTGCCTGATAGTCGCCGGGCGAATTTCTGTCTCCGAAAAAAGCGTTCGAGTTGCCTATGTACTGCGCCCATACTCCGCTGTTGACCGCCGTATTATCGTAATCTGTTTTGATTTTCTGAAAGACGTTCCTGCCGTCGCTTTCCGCGGCTCCGCTTCTTATGACGTTTGCCAAAAAGTAACCCGAGATTTGAGCAAGAGCGGTTTTTGCGTCATTTGTTTCAAGAGAGTCTATTACGGTTATCATTTTGTCGAGGTCTCCGGAGCTTGAAGATGAAAGCGCGTCAAAAGTTTTTGCCGTTTGGCTTTGGTTGAAAGTAAGACCGGAAAGCGATCTGAAATTTGTGCTCGCGCTTGCGCCCGTAAAAAGCGCCGTTATCCATCCGGCGAAAAAATCGCCGTAATCTATTTCGGGCATTACCGCAACCGACGACGATGTCAGCGTTACGGCCGAAAACTCGCCGCTTTGCGCGCCTGAAAAACCGATTATCTTATATGCCTTTTTCCTGAAATTTGTATCCGCGAAATCCATGTTGAGATTGAGGGAGCTTCCGGCGTCCAAAACGGCGTCCCCGGAGGATATTATCTTATCGGTTTTATTGGACGCGAATATGTCCATATTCAAACTTCCGGCGTTTTTTAAACTCAAAACCGTAATTGTGTCGTCTTGAGAGTTTTGCATGTTTAGCGCGGAGCCTGCCGCGTTGGCGAGGTTTCCGGCTCTTAATCTTGCGCCTTTCATAAGATTAAACGCGCCTCCGCCGGACGCCGAAATGAGTACGTCAACGCCGTCAAGAAAAGCCGGCGCGTAAAGATTAAAATTTCCTTCGCCAGAGTAAACAAATTTACTGCCTGTTGCGTTTGCGGATATGCCGTCATGCATTTCTATCGATGCTCCGGCAGCCGCATTGAAATTTACTTCGGCGTAATTGCCGATATGAAGCGCGTTTGAAACTCCGGCCGCCGTATTGCCTTCAAAAACGGCGGAGATATCGCTGCCGTCGCCGTTTATGTCGCTTGCGGTTACCGTAAGCTTTGCCGGAGAATACTGCAAGCCTTCTAGATATATGGCGCCGCCTTTGGAGCCGGATGTGGAATTGCAGTAAAATTTACCGTTGCCGATAGTTGCGGCGGACGAGTAAAGATACAGAGCGCCGCCGCCGGCCGAAGCAGAGTTTGACGAAAAATTTACCGTTCCGTCAAAAACTAATAACGAGTCGCCGGCATAAATCGCGCCGCCCCGATAGGCATTGTTTGACGAGAAAGCGGACGCGCTTGAAAAAGAGACGTCCGAAGCGTCAACCAATAAGGCTCCGCCGTTGCCGGCAGTAGTCATCTTAGTGAAATGCAAATTTGTGAAAGTTACGTTTGAGAGGTTGCCTATAAAAAAGCTGCCGTAGAGGCCGTTGCCGTGCAGTGTTGACAGCCCGGATGATGAAGTTCCGGTAAAAGTCAGCGTTCTTGAAAGCGCTTGCGGCAGATTTGAAGTAAAAATTATGGAAGGGCGGGTTATTTGAATGTCTGAAGCCGTAGATACCGAAACTGCGTCGTAAAGCTGCCGGAAATTCTGCACGGACGCGCTCTGCGCGTTTGCCGCGCAGGCAAAAAGCAGCAAAAAGAAAGTTATAGGCAATGATTTTAACGCAGCAGATTTTACAAAATTCATTGATAAGCCTTTTCGCTCTTGGGTTTCTATAAAAACCCATAAAGTCTGTCATACCGGAAAGTTGTTAAAAGACGTTATTCCTCAGAACCCTGCGCCAGAATGTCTTAGTCTGGTGGGTATCTGCAGTTGAGAAAAGCCGGTCTTTATTCCAATCTTTTGTCATTGCGAGGCGATGAAATCGCCGCGGCAATCCAGACTTTAAGGCAGATCCCGGACTACTGCCTTACGGGATGACAAGCATAGGTTATTAGAGACACCCCTTTGTTATTTGAAATGAGGTGAAAGCGTACAATAGTTTATCCGAAAATCAATGTAAAATCAATGATTTTTATGAAATGAATCTGCGCCTTGCGAGGTATGACAGGACAAAACATGCGGCGGCAAAAACAGCAAGCAGCGCGGAAGGCGCCAGAGAGTAGAATGCGCAAACGTCTCCCAGAATAAAAAGCCTTAGATGAGTAACCGCGTAAGTTGAGGGGAAAGCGTACGATATTATCTTTAAAACTAAAGGCAGAAATGCGTGCGGCCATGTCATGCCCGAGAGCATCGCGGCCGGAAACGAATAAAACATAAGCGCCGCCAGCGCCATCTCGGTAGAATCGAACAGCGCCGAAATCATCATCGCAAAGAAAACCACTGCCGTTATAAACGCCGTAGAAAGCGCAAAAAGGCCGGCGAAAGAATGCGTAAATATCGATACGAACGGAAGCATGATAAAAATATTTGCGAGATTTATCGCCGTTCCGATAATCACATAAGGCGCGGCCTTTCCGAAAAATGCGGCGGCGAAACTGCCTTCCGAGGCTTTGGAAAGTTCGCGCTTGTTTTTCGGTTTTCTTTCAAGCAGCACGGTTGTGCATACGGCGACAAGAAGTATCTGCTGCAAAACTATAAACAAAAGGCACGGCAGCAAAAAATCGGAGTAGTTCATTTGCGGGTTGAATATGTGTCTGACGTCGGCCTTTAAGGGTTCGTACGCCGCTTTAGCCGCATCGCGCGAATATCCTTTTTCAATAAGCGTTTTTTCAAACTCTCTTCGCGGAAATTGCGCGGCAAGCTCGGCGATTTTTTTCAAAAACGCGCTTGAAATCATGAATGCGCTGGCGTTTGAAGCGTTAAAAACAACCGCCGGCCGCCCCTTTTTTAAGTTTGCGGTAAAGTTTCTCGGGATAAGATAAAACGCGCCTACGTCGTTTGAGAATATCCCGCGGTAGCCCTGCTCGGACGAGCCGTAGTATTGCGTTATCTTAAGTTCCGGCGCGGCGTTAAGGCTGCGCGCAAGTTTTCTTGAAACGGCAGATGTGTCGCTGTTTATCAATCCTATATTTATGTCGGAAGCCCTTTTGTTTATGTACAGGTATGAAATCGCAAGGCCGTAAGCCAGCGGCGCGGCAAAACATATCAGCAGCAGATCTTTTGAAGTAAAAATTCTGCGCCATTCCCGTAAAAATACGGATTTAAAATTTTGAAATTTCATAGCTAATCCCGTATCCGTGCGCTTTTCTGTTTATTAAGGTCTTTAAGGACCTTAAAGTCCTTAAGATCATTAAGACGATTGTTCACCAGCTGCGCCGTTACCCCGAAAAATATCACGGCAAGAACCGCCAGTTGTATTACAAAAGGGTACGTAAACTCTATTCCCAAATCCTGCTGGTAAATTTTTCTGAACGCTTCTATAAAAGGAGTCAGCGGGATAAGCTGGACAAAATACGCCAGAGGTTTCGGCATCTGCGCCACGGGCCATGTGTAGCCCGAAAATAAAAACGCCGGCGCGGAAATCAAAAGACACGCTTTAAGCGAATCCAATCTGTTTTTAAAAATTGCGGCAAGCATAAGCCCGAGCGACACGCCGGCCAGCGACACAAACAGGCTTAATATCTCTGCCGCAAGAACCGTGGAAACTATGGGAATGTCAAAAAGCGGAAATATTGCGCGGTATAAAATCTCAAAATGCAGCATGGCTATTAAAACATACATGAGAGTTTTTCCCAAAAGAGCTTTAAAAACGCTGTTTCCGGCAATCTTTTTCATGCGCCTGACGGTTCTAAAATCGTATTCGCCGGAAAGCGTGAGCGTTCCGGCGAGAATGAGAAGCTGATGCAGCACCGCAAGCCACAATCCCGGAGTAAGATAAAAATTGTAATTGAGCGCGGGATTAAAAAGCCTTGCGCTGTCGTTTTGCATAGGCCGGATAAGCGTCTTGGCTTGGTTTGAGGAAAAACCTCTTTTTGCAAGCGTCTTATATTTTATGCCGGCGCCGACGGTGCCGATTATGGTTGCCGCGTCTATGCTTGTTATGTTGCCTGTTATGTAATTTGCCGCGTTTGTGAAAACGACTATGGTTTGCGGCTTCTGCCGCTTTATATTTTTCTCGGTTCCTTTCGGTATGTATATTCCCAAAGAGATTTTGTCGCGCTCAAACAGCTCTTTCATCTCGCGTACATTTGAAAGCCTGTATCTGATGTCAATGTCCGGCGAGGCGTTGAAATAGCGGACGATAGTTCGCGATAGTTTGGAGTTGTCATTGTCTATCACGGCTGCCGGCATTTTTTCAAGCATTCCCGAGGCATATATGCCTCCGAGAAAAATGCAGTCCGCCAGGGGAAAAACGATAAGCGCCGCAAGGTAAAGCCTGCGGCCTTTTAAAAATCCCCATTCGCGTTTGATTATTCTGAAGATATCTTTCATTTTTAGTTTATACGAGAATAAAATTTTTTTGTTTGTCATTCCGTGCTTGACACGGAATCCATGGGCACTAAAAATTATCGGAATTGTCCCTTGATAAACTAACAAATGGTGTCATCCCGAATCCTGTATTCCGACACTACGGGACAGGCCCGTTTCGGGATCTCGGAAGTTTACTTCCGCAACTCATTTCAGCATCTCGTCGTGAAAAGATTAACGGCAGATCCTGAAACAAGTTCAGGATGACACATTAGGTGGCATACTGAACGGCATGTCACCCTGAACTCGTTTCAGGGTCAGGACACAACGAGAGGTTTTTAGAGAACCTCCCTTGTGAAAAAATTGTGAATAATACGCGGCTGCGGCGCGGCTTTTTGTATAATATGAAAAATTATTTTGCTTAAGGAGAGCGGTCAATGAGAAAAATTTTGTTTTTATCTTTGGCGTTGTTTGCAACTCTGGCGAGCGGGGCGTACGGACAGCAGGTCGCAGGAACCGATCCCGAAAGGAATGTCTCTTCCGGAGCGATTTTATCCGTTTCGGGCTACAGCAATCCCGTTTTTATCTCTTCGGGCACCAACGGCACGACGCCGTATTTCATAGCGGTTACGGGCGGAGGCGGTGTAACTCTTACAAACAACAGCGGCGGCGGACAGGGAGTC
>WQUP01000038.1 GCA_009782015.1 Endomicrobiia bacterium
GGCCGGAAGCCGTAACGGAATATTTTGCCGGAAGGGATACTGGCGTAAATCTTACGTTTTCAAAAGAAAAAAAACTGCTTGGAACCGCGGGCGCCGTAAAGAAAAACGAAAATTTTTTTGACGATACTTTCGTCGTCATGTCCGGCGACGGGCTCACCGATATCAATCTGAAAAAAGCCCTGGAATTTCATAAAAAAAGTAAGGCGCTGGCTACGATAGTTTTAAAAAGAATAGAAGCGAGGTTTGAATACGGAATTACCGTTACCGGTAAAAACGGGAGAGTCGAGCGGTTTATAGAAAAACCGAGGTGGGGCGATATCTTTACCAATACCGTCAATACCGGAATCTACGTGCTTGAGCCGGAAGTGTTTAAGTATATGCCGAAAAATAAATTTTTCGATTTCAGCATGGATTTGTTTCCTCTCCTTTTGAAAAGAAAGAAAAATATTTACGGCTATGTTATGGAAGAATATTGGACGGATATAGGCAATATCTTCGAGTATAAAAAAGGCATATTCGACGCTTTGGACGGCAAAATAAATATAGAGATTGACGGCGTAAAAAGCGGGCATAAATACGTGAACAATTCGGCGCGGATAGGAAAAAATGTTAAAATATCGGGGCCGTGCTTTGTAGGCGCCAATGTTAAAATCGGAGACAATGCAGTTATAAAGCCGTACTCCGTAATATCCAAGAACGCGGTTATAGGCAATAATGCCGAGATTGAAAGAAGCGTTATTTGGGGCGGTTCCCGAATATCGCGCGGTGCCAGACTTTCAAATACCATAGTAGGATACAAAAGCAAGATACCCGCCGGTATGGCGCTTTTTGATTCTATAATAATGAGCTGAATAACGGCAATTACGAATTAAGAATTACGAATTACGAATCAAAGACAAAAAGTCGCGATGCTGTTGCCGGTTAAGGTATTCGCCGTTGTTGTTTATTCGTAATTGCCGTCAAAAATGGGAGAAAAAAATGTCAGAAAAGAAAGGTTATTTTTTTACGTCGGAATCGGTTACGGAAGGGCATCCGGACAAAGTTTGCGATATAGTGTCGGATTCAATTCTTGACGCCATATTGGCAAAAGATTCAAAGGCAAGGGTTGCCTGCGAAACATTCGCCTCGCCGGGAATGGTTGTAGTGGGCGGGGAAATTACCACAAGCACTTATGTAAATATCCAGCAGGTAGTCAGAAACGCGATTAAAAATATAGGTTATGATAAATCCGAATTCGGATTTAGCTATAAGGATTGCGCTGTGGTAAACGTTATAAATTCCCAGTCGCCCGATATTGCCCAGGGCGTTGACACCGGCGGAGCCGGAGACCAAGGGTTAATGATAGGCTTTGCCTGCAAAGAAACGCCGGAACTTATGCCTTTGCCGATAATGCTTGCCCATAAACTTGCCATGAGGCTTACCGAAGTCAGAAAAAAAGGGATTCTTCCATTTTTGGGGCCGGACGGAAAAACTCAGGTTACGGTTGAATATGAGCAATGGAAACCTAAAAGAATCGACGCGGTCGTTCTCTCCACGCAGCATACCGAAGCGATTTTGGATAAGTCGGGAAAACGCATAACCGAGAAATCGAAAAAAGAGATTCGCGAAAAAATAATCAATCCGGTTTTGGGAAAGTTCATAGATAAAGACACAAAGATTTATATAAATCCCACAGGAAAATTCGTGGTAGGCGGCCCTCAGGGCGATACAGGACTTACCGGAAGAAAAATAATAGTGGATACTTACGGCGGAATGGCCGCGCACGGCGGCGGCGCGTTTTCCGGAAAGGATTCGACCAAAGTTGACAGAAGCGCATGCTATATGGCAAGACATATAGCAAAAAATATCGTGGCAGCTGGTTTTGCACAAAAATGCACGGTTCAGCTTGCTTATGCCATAGGCGTTGCCGAGCCCGTCTCTGTGATGATCGACACTCATCACAGCGGAAAAGTCGCGGGCGCCGAGCTTGAACCGGCAGTAAGAAAAGTATTTCCTTTGACGCCAAGGGGAATTACGGAATACCTGAAGCTGCGCAGGCCTATTTTCGCGCAGACGGCAGCTTACGGCCATTTCGGCAGAAAAGGAAAAGATTTCACCTGGGAAGCGTTGAATAAAGTGGAAGAACTTAGAAAATACAGAAGCTGAGAAGTTGTGAAGCTGGGAAGCTGGGCAACGCCACTTCAGTTGTTGTCTTTGCTCAACTTCCCAACTTCTCAGCTTCTCAACTTCTAAAAGGAGTTTTATGAAATACGATATAAAAGACATCAAGTTAGCGGAGAAAGGCAATAAACGGATAGTTTGGGCGGAAAAAGAGATGCCTGTTTTGAGGCAGATAAAGGAAAGGTTTGCAAAGCAGAAACCGCTCAAAGGCCAAAAAATATCGTGCTGCCTGCACGTTACTACGGAAACGGCAAACCTTGCCATAACTCTCAAAGCCGGCGGAGCGGACGTTTATTTGTGCGCTTCAAACCCGCTTTCAACGCAGGACGATACGGCGGCATCGCTGGTAAAACACCATAATATTCCGGTTTTTGCGATTAAAGGCGAAGACAATAAAACTTATTACTCCCACATAAACGAAGTTTTGAACATTAAGCCCAATATGACAATGGATGACGGCGCGGATTTGGTCACAACAATACTGTTAAAAAGAAAAGAACTGCTCAAAGGCATAATCGGCGGCACAGAAGAGACAACCACCGGGGTTATACGCTTAAGGGCAATGGCAAACGAAGGCGTGCTTGCATACCCCGTGATTGCCGTAAACGATGCGCTGACAAAGCATTTTTTCGATAACAGATACGGCACGGGTCAGTCAACTATAGACGGAATAGTGCGCGCGACAAACATTCTTTTGGCCGGTAAAACGCTGGTTGTCGCCGGCTACGGCTGGTGCGGCAGAGGTTTTGCCATGAGGGCAAAAGGAATGGGAGCGCATGTGATAGTAACCGAAATCGACCACTTAAAAGCAATAGAAGCGGCGATGGACGGCTATGAAGTTATGCCGATGAAAGAAGCCGTTAAAAAAGGCGATATCTTTGTGACGTTGACCGGGAATTTAAACGTGATAGACAAGCAGCATTTTACGGCGATGAAAAGCGGTGCGATAGTGTGCAACTCCGGCCATTTCAACGATGAAATCAATCTGAAAACGTTAAAGCAGATGTCGAAATCCGTTAAAACCGTAAGAGATTTTGTCGAAGAATATACGCTGAAAAACAATAAAAAAATATGCGTTTTGGGCGAAGGCCGCCTGATAAATCTGGCAGCCGCCGAAGGACATCCTGCAAGCGTTATGGATATGTCTTTTGCCAATCAGGCTCTGTCGGCAGAGTACATGTTGAAAAACCATAAAAAACTCGGGAAACAGGTGTATGTAATTCCCGAAAGCATGGATAAAGAGATAGCAAGGCTTAAATTGAACGCCATGGGAATAAAGATAGATACGCTTACGGCCGAACAGAAAAAATATCTAAATTCCTGGCAGTCCGGAACTTAAACGGCAGAAAGAAGCTTAAATTACGAATTACGAATCAACGGCAAACGGCTTTTTAGTCTTTGATTCGTAATTCGTAATTTGTAATTCGTAATTGTCGTTGATCGTAATTGTCGCTGATTTTACATTTGTATTTGAATTTGGTAAAATTTCGCCGTTGCGCCAATAAAATTTAGAGTGGAAAAGCTAAGGAGCGGAAAGATGGCATTGGAAAAGAAAGCGGTTGTGGAGCAGTTTAAGACGCACGCGACGGACACCGGGTCTCCGGAAGTTCAGGTTGCGCTTCTCACGTCGAGAATCAAGTATCTCTCGGATCATTTTCAGAAATATCCGAAAGATTTTGCTTCAAGAGTGGGTTTTTTGAAGATGATAGGCCAGAGAAGAAGACTGTTGGACTACATTAAGAAGCACGATAAAGACGGCTATTCCGCCCTTATCAAGAAGTTGGATCTGAGAAAGTAAAATTAAAGCCCGGCGGGCCACAAAGGATGCAAAGAAACACCCAAACAGCAGAAGATTGGAAGATTAGAGGGCTTAGAAGTTTAGTAAAACGCCGTTACCAATCATCCAAACTTCCAAACATCTAATCATCTGTCGTTGAACGTGTTTGTTTGGATCTTTTGTGCTTGCAGAATGCCGGGCGAACGGAGCGTAAAAGTGGAATATTTTAAGAAAGAAATTGATGTTGCGGGAAAGAAGTTTATTGTTGAGTCGGGCAAAGTTGCAAAACAGGCAAGCGGTTCTTGCACTGTTACAGTTGGGGAAACTACGGTTTTGGTTACGGCAGTTTCTTCAAAAGAGCCTAAAGTCGGCACGGATTTTATGCCGCTTACGGTTGACTACAGAGAAAGAACGTATGCCGCGGGGAAAATTCCCGGCGGTTTTTTCAAGAGGGAAGCAAAACCCAGAGACAGCGAAATACTTATCAGCAGGCTTATAGACAGAAGCATAAGGCCGCTTTTTCCGGAATACTGGAGAAACGACACGCAGATAAGCGCGATTGTTCTTTCCTACGACGGAGTAAATGATACGGACATTCCCGCGATTTTAGGCACTTCCGTCGCATTGATGACCTCAGACCTTCCATTTACTACCCCTATAGCTTCCGTGAGAATAGGCAAATTAAACGGAAAATTCGTCATAAATCCCACAATGGAAGAGCAGCAGACAAGCGACTTGGATTTGGTGGTAAGCGGCACGGAAGAAGCTTTTAACATGGTTGAAGCCGGATCGCTTGAGCTTTCCGAATCAGAGATGCTTGACGCTTTAAATCTTGCCAAAGAAACTATAAAAGGAATATGCGCTTTCCAGAAAAGCCTGCCTGCAAAGCAGAAAATAGAAGTTCAGCCGCCGCAGTACAATCCTTCGCTAAAAGCGGACATAGAAGCTGAAGCTATTGCAAAAGCGGAGCAGGGCGTTACGATAAAAGAAAAAGGCGAAAGAGAATTTTTCTGGGCGTCTTTTAAAAAAGATATAACAGCCAGAATGATCGAGAAGTATCCGGAAGAGAATGCCGGCGCCATAGATACGATGCTTGAGGATATTTTTTATAAAAAAGCCAGAGAGCTTGTGCTTACGAAAAAAGTCCGCACCGACGGCCGCGGCCTTGAAGAGATAAGGCCGATTACGTGCGAAACCGACGTCCTTCCGAGAGTTCACGGCTCAAGCCTTTTTACGAGAGGCCAGACTCAGGCTCTTGCCACTGTTACGCTTGGCACCCCGGGCGATATGCAGATGATGGACGAGCTTAAGGGCGAATACAACGAGCGTTTTATGCTTCATTACAACTTCCCCGGATTTGCCACGGGAGAGCCTAAAGGCGAAAGGTCCACCAGCAGAAGAGAGATAGGCCACGGCGCGCTTGCAAAAAGAGCTTTAAGGCCGATTCTCCCGAAAGAAGAAGATTTTGGCTATACAATAAGAATAGTTTCCGATATTTTGGAGTCAAACGGTTCGTCTTCAATGGCTTCCGTGTGCGGCGGTTCGCTTGCTTTGTTTAATGCGGGCGTTCCGGTTAAAGCAAGCGTTGCCGGCGTTGCGATGGGTCTTATGAAAGAAGGCGACAACTATGTTGTTCTCACCGACATCATGGGCATGGAAGATCATCTCGGCGACATGGATTTTAAAGTTGCCGGAACCAGAAAAGGAATAACCGCTCTTCAGATGGATATAAAAATTGCCGGCCTTACATCTGAGATTATGGCGCAGGCTCTTGAGCAGGCCAGACGCGGAAGAATGTTTATTCTCGATAAAATGGACGCGGCAGTTTCAGCTCCGAAAAACAACCTTTCCGAATATGCTCCGAAAATGGCGACTATAATGATTCCTCCGAAAAAAATAGGCGAACTTATCGGTCCCGGAGGAAAGAACATAAAGAAAATTCAGGAAGAAAACGAAGTAAAGATAGATATTGAAGAAAGCGGAAAGGTCTCTATTTCCGGAATGGACATTGAAAAAGTAAACAGAGCCAGAGGCATAGTGGAAGCGGTTGCGGCTGAAGTTGAAGTAGGAAAAATATACAGCGGAAAAGTGGTAAGAATTATTGAAATCGGCGCTTTTGTCGAAGTACTGCCCGGAAAAGACGGTATGGTGCACATTTCCCAGCTCGCGGACAGTCATGTGAAAAAAGTTGAAGATGTCGTAAAAGTCGGCGACGAAGTTACGGTTAAAGTTTTGAAAATAGACGAGAAAGGCAGAGTAAATCTCAGCATGAAAGCAGCGAAACAATAAAGACAATGATTAATGATAAACGGTTAATGGTTAATGAATGAGTTTTCGCAAGGGACTTTGTCCCTCGCGAAAACCTATTAATAGGTTCGGGAACATTGTTCCCGAACTCCGAAATTTATCATTTATCATTAACCATTAATAATTGAGGTCTCTATGCCTAACAGCGGAAACGACATTAAAAGCAAAGTAAAGTCTCTTTACGAGATTATGAAAGAGGAAAAAATTCAGGAGCTGGAAGTAAACTCCAAGGAGTACAGCCTCAGCATAAAGCGCAAAGACGCAAATGAAAATAAGCAGGTTGCCGTACAGCAGGCGCAAAAGACTGCGCTGCAGCCCGCGGCTCCCGCGGCGGAAGAGAAAAAAGCCGAAACTCCGGCTTCTTCTTACGGGGAAACCATAAAATCGCCTATCACCGGCGTGTTTTATAAGTCTCCGGCTCCTTCGGCTCCGGCTTTTGCAAAAGAAGGAGATGTCGTTGAAACCGGAAAGACGATTTGCATAATCGAAGCTATGAAAGTGATGAACGAGATAAAAGCGACATTTAAATTAAAAATTTTGAAAATTATAGCCGAAAACGGAAAGCCGGTAAACTCCGGGCAGGATTTGTTTGAAGTGGAAAAAGCCTGAAAAACGGCAATTAACAAATAAAGATTTGAAGCATGAGGTATTTGTTGTTAATTGTTAATTGGGTTTTTCTAAAAACCCCTGCCCCGCCGTGTCATTCCCGCGAAAGCGGGAATCCACGTTCGCCGTTGTCGTCTAATAAATTTAAAGACACCATGGATTCCCGCTGGAGTTTACACTCGAATGTCTTAATCGGGTGCGGGAATGACAAACTAGGGTTTTTAGAGATACCCAATTGTAATTTGGAGTTTTTATGACCGAAAGAGT
>WQUP01000039.1 GCA_009782015.1 Endomicrobiia bacterium
GGATAAAGCTACGGCAAGGGACACGGCGCAAAAATTAATGGACAGGCAATTAAACCGCAGATGGACGGAAAGAGATTTTATAGATATGTTTGCCAAGCTTAACGCTATGGTAAAAGACGAAAAAACAGGCGATTTAGTCACGGCAAGCAAGTTGGATTTGTTTTCATTAAACAAGCAAGAGCAAGAGATTTTTCAAAATGCCATCGGTTTTTTTAAACAATATTTTACTCAAAAAGAACTTATAGCGGGAAATATTACTAACTCTAACAAAAGCTTCTTTAACCTGTATGGGGCTGTCGCTTTGCTTATGGGAGACTTATCGGCAGAAGATAATTTAGCGAAAAAATTAAGCGATTTAAAATATAAAAATATAAAATTCAGTCATGCGAAAGGTTTCACAATGGTAACGCTGACTGATGAATATGATAAAGAGATGACATTGCAGGCAGGCAGAAGCGGTGCATTGTACAATTCAGAAGATAAAGATAAAGCTATAGACGAATTGGCATACAAAATAGATGACTTATTTAAAAATACAAAAACAATAAAAAATGAAGGTAAAGAGGAGAAATTAGAGAATCCGAATTTTGGCGATGTGCTTGCTCTTTTCGGTTCGCATTTAGTGAAAGACATGCCGGCTTTGTCGGAATCTGTCGATAATTCTTTAAAAGGAATGACCGGCGAAAGCAATTTAAAAGAGAAGCTGGAAAAATTCAATAAAAGAACAGAAATTGAAAAATGGAAAGTTACGGGAATCACACGCACAGGTTTTATCAAAGCTTTCGGCGGCATGCTTTTGCAGATTGTGGGATATAAGCATTATTCGATACATGGTTTTTGGAGAGTTTCAGGCACGGTGGTATTATCTTTATTTCTTTTGGCGGCCGCTGTCTTGTTTATTGCTTCGGGATTGTTTCCGGCATTTGCTGCAACTTGGCCTCTAGTCGGTTTTATACATTCTTTGCCTATAATTAATATTTTTGCAATTGATATAGGCACGGCGCTGGTTAGCATGGCTTTATCTCTGCCAAAACTTATATTCGGGAAAACTAAAAGCGCGCAGGCAAAAGGCAAATTTGTGCTGACGGCTTCCATATTTTCCGTGTATCTCGGAGGTTTTCTCGGAGGGTCTTTTGTCAGGGGATTGGCCAATGCTGTTTCTAAAGTTGTTACTGCGTATGCTGCTTCTGCGCCTTTTCTAAACATAGCGTTTCCTGCGGTTACTGTGGTGCTTTCTATTGCCGTGTTATTAATAATTGCCGTGCCTACGTTTAAATCCATTTGGGACTGGGTCAATAATATTGACGGCTTGCGTAAGAATTTAAAAGAAAGTGGTCTAAAGACAGATAAAGACATAGCCAAAGGAATGATTTATCAGGCAGTAGGCGGAATTTTAATACTGGGAGTAGTGGTCGGGGCTTTGGGCAGCGGTCTTGCAGTTATTTTGGGCGCTTCGCTTATACCTATGTTCCTGTTGCTTTCAGGCGGGAGCGCCTTTATTGCATTGCTTGCAGGATTTTGGCTGCTGATAAAGGGTTCTCGAATGGGCGGAAAGTACACAGAAAAAGATTTCGGCAAAACTATGGGCGCAAGGTATGAAGAATTATTAGAGGTACAGAAACATAAAGAGCTTGTTCAGGGGCAAAACTTTGATGACGTTCTTGACGATTTAATTCAAGAGTTGGATGTAAAAGGACAGCTGTCCGCAAAAAAGAAAGAGAAAGAGCGCTTGATGGGAACAGAAGATGAGAATGGAAAAAGAACAAGAGATTTCTCAATGTTAGAGAGTGCGGATGCAAACAAGTTTTTACGCCATTTGTTTGACGATTTGGCAAGGGGAAAATTTAAGCAGCTGAGCCTTTACAGCATACCAAAACGCAATATTCACGCTCAAACGTACATTGAAGATATGCGTTGGGATGGTATTTTTATTTTATCTGCAAAATCTTTTGACAACGGGCAAAGCATGTTCGGCTATTTTGCAAGAAGGTCCCGTAATAGTTGGGAAGAAACATATAACGGAAAAATTATCGGTAAAGATAGCGAAGTGCAGAAAGCGCTAGAAAAGGTAACAAATCAGCAAGACAAAGAAGCGATAAAAACATTTATTGATCAGCTTGCATCACCTCATGAAAAGGATATTGTCAGCATTCCAAATTTAACAACTGAAGGAGGCAGGCAGGCGCTTGGATTGATAATATTTGAGGTAGAAGAGTGGTTCCATCGCAAGGTTCTTGACGAGGGCGGCGCCATTGAAGATATAGCAAGGCAGATATATAAAGTTCACAGGCAATTTGCCGTAACAAACGGAGATAAACAATACGTTGATGCTTTAAGATTTGTCATGAAACAGCGTTATCTTACGGGAGACAGAGACGGCTCATACGCATACGGCTCTTTGGCAAATGCTTATGCTGCTATCGGCCGTAAAATAAAAGCCGGAGAAAATATAATTCCGGAAGAGGAGTATTTTTACAATAATTATGAAAAATATAAAGCTCTTGTTCCAACAAAGTTAAGCACGGCTGTAAATTATTCGTTAACCGGCTCCGTTCATCTTACGGATAAAGGAAAATTGGATAGATTCGATGACATTAACGCTATTTCATTTAAGAATGGCGAAGAGATTGCGAAATTTATAAAAGATTTGTCTGTGAGCAGTCCAAGGTTTAAAACGCTTGCCGATGAATTGGACGGACAAGGTGCGGATGCAATCGAAGGTATATTAAAAAAGAAAGAGTATGCGGAGATATTATCCGGCTTTTTTGACGGAGGTATAAAAAAGACTCATGATAATAAATTTGAAGCAGCGGTCAGTTTTAGAGGATTTCTAAACGTAATAGGGTTTAGTAATCCGGAATTTAAAGCGCTTGCCAATGAATTAATAGCAGTATACGATATAAGAAATACTTTGACTATGCAAGAGTTTGCAAGACAGGCATACGATATCATATTCATGCATCAATACGAAGTTTCAAAATTATACACAACTAAGGATTTTGGTATATCAGGTGTTTTTGACAAAGTACTAAAAAAGTTAAAAGCCGTACGCACGGCTGAATTATGCGGCGTTGAGCTTTCGTTATATGGCAAAGCTGAAAATTTAAATTTAATAGTAGGAGCTAACAAAAATGCTGGCATAATGCCGGACTATTGGACATATACCCCAAATGCCTTTATGGATAATCTTGACGCATTTACCGGATATGCGCCTACTCATCCTGAGTCTATGTTTGAGGAAACTACTTTATGGATGATGGGGCAAACATCAAATCTTACGATAATAAACCCTATTTTAAGCACAATGGGCGGAGAGCTTGGCGATGACGGCAAGCCGTTAATTGTGGAATACTTTTTGTATGCAAAAGATGATCAGGAACCGTGGATGGAAATAGTACAGATAGGCAATACATATTACGAGGTCGATAAACGCACAGGGCGTATGAAGATGAGCAGCGGAACAACGGCATACGGCAAAGTAGGAGGGTTTATAGAGGCTATTTTAAGCAATCTCGGCATGACAGATACTGCGGAAGACTCCGGATCCCTTATGTCCGTGCAAGGCGCATACTTCATAGGCGCGCAGGACAGAGAGTCAAGCCCAGAGGCCGTAACTACCAATGCCAATTGGAGAACCTGGTGGCGCGGCGTTACCCCGTACGGCACTACCGAAAGATATTCTTTTTCGCCGTCGTTGTTTGTAAAGAATATACTGACGGAGTTTTTATTGCAGTCGCAGGGAAAGAAAGACCAGGGATATGATTTAAGATTGTCCACATATATACTCAATTATCATTATATAAGCTCCATATTTGCGGCAGCTTTTGTAACAATCGTGCCTATGATTATGCTTTTTACAAACTTTGCATTTCTTACGCCTTTTGTGTTTGCCATTACAGTTTCTTTCGGCTTTTTGATGCAGTCGGTAAATACCGGACTTCTTGCGGTATATTTAAAAGAAACAGGTTCCTTAGGAGAATCATTTAAAAAATTGGGGCGCGCCATATATTTGGGGTTCCCGTCGTTTACTGCCCAGATAACTTCTTTTTTTAGCGGGGTGTTAAGCGCTTTAAATGAAAAGTTTTCTTTTCTTCCTTCAACTAAAACGCTCGGTAAAGATAATGAAGATGGATATAGCAAGAGGAAAGATTATATTAAGATTGACGGTAAAGTTCTAGGAGTTTTGGGTTTGTTTGCAGTCGGAATTACTTCTATATTGATTGTATCCATGACATTGCTTACGATGGGCTGGTCTGTGGTCGCGTTAGTCACTGTTGCTCTAGCGCTAATAGCCGTGAATTCTATTGTATTGCTTACTTCAAAGGCATTTATCGCCGGCGCAAGCTATTACGGCATATTTGTCGATGAAAATGACGAAGAGACAACGGAAAATGTAAAAGCTTTCTATAAAGTTTTTGTGCCTTTTCATAGTATTACAAGCAAAGCTCCGTTTGGAATAGGTTTTATGCTCAGTGCAGTGCAGTTAATAATCTTCGGCTCATTGGCGGCCGTGGGATTAATTTTGGGTTTTATTTTGGATGCGATGCTTTTAAAGCCTTTCTTTGATATCAGTATTGTTCAAGGAATTCTTATAAGAAAATGGAAAGGATGGGAAGAAGAAAAACACGATTTTAAACCGGTTCAAAGCACATTTGAACGCACATTAAGAACGGATGATTTTACTTTAAGAGATTTCCCTGCAATACTTGAAAAAATAAAAGCAGTAAGTCCGAAAGTTTATGATGCTTTTGTTGAAAAAATAAACCCGGGTGAAGAAGGCATAGATAAATGGTTGGATTCAAAAATATGGGAAAACCAAGAAACAAGAAAACAGCAAAATTCAAAATCAAGAGTTAAAACAAAAGAACTTATAATTAAAGCTTACAATTCCGCAAATAAATCTGCAAACTACGCGGTAAATAATGTAGACCTCGGTATAAAATTCAGAAGCTTTATGCGTTTTGCCGCATCAGAAGGCTACGATAAAATCCTAAAATTTTTAGCTCCTGATAAAGTTCCCGGAGAAAAGTGGTATACGTCTTTTCTGAAACCTCATAAAATAACAAGCATTATATCAATATTTGCTTTCATTTCTACGCCATTGTTTGCAGTGTTTGGAGTTTCTTGGGCATATCTCCCGTTGGTGGCATCAGTGGCAGTGCTGCTATTCTATAGTCCGATATATAGGTACTATATTGAGCGGCGTGATAAAATAAATGAAATAAGAAAGTTGGAAGCGGAATCTAAGTCTAATCAAAAACAAGCGAACCCTGAAAATTCGTTATCCGGCAGAAACGTCGTCGGAAAGTTAAATATGGTGCTAACTTTACCGATGCTTTTGCTGGCTGCTTCCAATACATGGGGTTGGGAAAAACCGTTCTGGATTACTGTTATTGCGGTGAGTATAATAATAAGAATAGCAGGTATGATAATGAATAAATTTTACGATAATAAAATTAAAAAACTTGCCGAAAAACAAAAAATGGCTGATCTATCAGATAATGCCGATAAACAGGCGAAAAAAGCCTCGCCGGCTAAAAAAGCAAAACCGGATAATACCGGCGGCAAAGTCAATGTGATTATATGGCCGCTTTTGGCTGCCATTATCGCTCTTGCCACGCACCAAGTGCTTTGGTTTATAATTCCCACCGTAGTTGCATTGTTATTCCTTATAGCCAAGAAAATAATAATTAGCGTAACTAATATTACGCCCGAACAGAAAGCCGCAAAAGCCGCGGAGAAGGCAAAACAAGCCGAAGCAAAAAAGCTGGCAAAAGAAACAGCTGACGCGGAAAAGCTTGCAGCGGAGCAGAGAGCAAAGCAGGAGAAAACAGACGAGGAAAAAGCCAAGCTTGAAAGACAGGCTAATGAAGAACAAGCAAAGCAAGCCGAAGATGCAAGATTGGAAAGAGAAAAACAATTTGCAGCGGAGCAGCAAGCTGACAAAGCAAAACTTGAAGAAGCAAATAAAGCTAAAGAAGAGGCAAAGCAGGCCGAATTGGATAGGAAAGCAAAAGAAGACATTGCAAAGAAGGACATTGCAAAGGAAAACAATTTTACTTTGGATAAGGACGCATTGAATATGTCCGTTGCCGATATAAAGAAAGCAATAGACAGATTATCCAAAATACCTAAACTAGATGACGCTAAAATACCGGAGATATCCGGAAGAGTGATAAAAAACATAGTTGAAGACAGCACATGGCTAAAGACTGTGGAAAAATTGCTTGAAAACAGAGGTATAGCGGTTGGCTTGGAAAATATTCTAAATCCGCCGCTTTCCATAGTTGCTTTAAAAGAGTTGTTTGACTCCATAAATCCATTTGCCAAAACCGTCAAAGGCGTTGGGGAAATGGTGTCGAAGTGGATGGGCGCGCGTATGTACGGTGACAGAACTTCAAACGTGGCAACGGGCGGGATGCAGGCGGTTGTTCTTGGAGCCAGCGCTTCCGAAGATGAAATAGCGCAAGCGCAGGCTATGGTTTCGGCAATGAACGCCGAAGGTCTCTATGGCGCAGTGATACAAAGAGTAAACGACAGGCCTTCCGGCTGGGATAGCTTGAAGCCTACGACTGTTTTGAACTTTAAGTACAACGGCGTTGAATATACCGCGAAAGTCGTGTTTTATCGTTCGGATAAGGATTCGTTCAAAAAAGAACCTGTTATTAAGGCGGTAGTGACAGTTCTGGATAAAGATAACAATCCGCAGAAATTAGAGAAAAATGTTGTGGATGCGATATATGCGCAATCCATAAAGCAGCTTGCCTCGGACATGAAATATGATAAGGTTATGCAAAATAATCTGTCTTTTGCAGGCAGCGCCATAGCCGGCATAGGTATGATTGCATACAGCGACACGCTGCTTAACGGCACAAAGGTTGAAGGAAACCTTGTCATTGATGAAGCACAGTCCGGATCGCTTGAATTGACAATGAAAGAAGCAGTGCAAAATAAATATTTTAACGAAGATATGACGCTGAGAAATGTAAATGCATTGCTCGATGAAATTACAGTAAAAGCTTTAAGAGCCGAGACAGGCTTCCAGCGCGCCGGAGTAAGCGGGCTATATCGGACCGATAGATATTTAAGCGAAGCGGTGATGTCCACT
>WQUP01000040.1 GCA_009782015.1 Endomicrobiia bacterium
TCTTTTGCCGTCATTGCGAGGAAGGACGAAGCCCTGACGCGGCAATCCAGAAAATAAAGCTGCCGTTTTTGTTAGCTATGAGGAGTACCGCAAAAATGCAATTAAAAGAAATAACAGTCAACGGAAAAACTTATCAGGCTTTTGAAGGGGAAATCGCTCCGGAAAGTTCTTTGGTTTTTATAAAAGGAACCAAAGGCTTTATAATGTGCGGCTATCTAAATATGGAAACCGCGGAAAAAAAGGGAAATATCGCCGCCATAGCCACAGGCATAAAAAGCGTAAATGACATGCTCAATACGAAGATAGTTTCCGCGTCAAGCGCAGCGCAAAAAGCAGGAATAACCGTCGGAATGCCCGTGAAAGAAGCGCTTGAATGCATTTGAAATAGCTTAATAATAAACTTAAAGAAGTCAAATCTGGCAAACAAAGACCGCTCAGCGCTAAAGCGCACCTCTGCACAGTAGGGAATTAAAGGCTCATCTAAATATGGAATATCCGGGATGAAACTTAATTATTTGCAATATATCCCGCGGACTTGCCGCGGGTAACCGCTTAGTTGTCATTCCCGCGAAAGCGGGAATCCAAGTTTAAAAATGGATTGCGGCTCGGAGGCCGCAATGACAACTGATACCGCACAGCTTGCTGTGCGGATGTTCATTAAACGGCAATATGGCAAACTTGCTCCGTTCTCTATGTTTTCGCGCTTGACAAGGTATATATCATAATATATACTTATGTCATAAAAATAGATGGAGGTTTTTATGCAAACGGCGAAATTGTTTGTCAACGGCAGAAGCCAGGCTGTACGGCTGCCGAAAGAGTATCAGTTTGAAGGCGACGACGTTTATATAAGAAAAATCGGAGATGCAGTATTGCTGTTTCCGAAAGCTAAAGCATGGAAAATATTTTTAAACGCCTTAAAAGGATTTAGCGAAGATTTTATGTCCGACGGACGCGGGCAGTCGAAGCAGAGAAGGGAGAAATTATAATGTACCTGCTTGATACGAATATCTGTATATACATAATAAAAAAGAAGCCCGAAGCCGTTTTAAAACATTTAAAAATAAAATACCCGAAAGGATTATTTATTTCTTCTATAACTCTTGCGGAATTGGAGCAGGGCGTTGAAAACAGCGCATATCCTGAAAAAAATTCCGTAGCATTAATGTCATTGTTGTCAATAATCGACATAATTCCTTTTGATTCGAATGCGGCTAAAGAGTACGGAAAAATTAAAACCGATCTAAAGAAACGTGGATGCATAATAGGCGAGCTTGATATGCTTATAGCCGCGTGCGCAAAAGCTGAAAACTTTATATTGGTTACGAATAATACTAAAGAATTCAACAGGATAAAAGATTTAAAAATAGAAAACTGGGCTTTGAATAATTAATTTGCATAATCTGCCGTTATGCCGTTGCCAATCATCGCGCGCAAAGCGCGCTCTTTTTTTGTATAATTACGCATCGATTAAAAAATTATTTGTCATTGCGGCCTCCGAGCCGCAATCGTGCAGCAGAGAAAATAAAATGCCAAAAATTCAAACTCCCTATTATTTGATTGACGAGAAAAAGCTTCTCGCAAACATGAAAAAAATCGCTTATGTGCGCGAGAAGTCGGGCGCGAAATCGCTTTTGGCGCTTAAGTGTTTTTCGACTTGGTCTGTTTTTGGGCTTATGTCAAAATATATGGACGGCACTACGAGCAGCTCTCTTTATGAGGCAAGGCTCGGGCACGAAAAATTCGGCAAAGAGACGCACGCTTTCAGCGTGGCTTACTCTAAAGACGATATACAAAAACTTAAAGATATATCGGATAAAATAATTTTTAACTCCGTTTCGCAGTTGGAGATGTTTTATGATGACGTAAAAGGCATCAAGGTAGGGCTTAGGGTAAATCCCGGCATAAGCTACTCGCATTTTGATCTTGCCGATCCGGCGAGAAAGTACTCGCGGCTCGGAGTTTTGGACAAAAATGAAGTCATGAAAGTTTTGGATAAAATAAGCGGTATGATGTTTCATTATAACTGCGAGAACGGAGAGTTCGCCTCATTTTCTAAAATGCTTGATTTAATTTCAAAGAAATACGAAGAAGCGCTTAAAAAAGTGGAGTGGGTAAGTCTTGGCGGGGGGATATATTTTACAAAAGACGGCTATCCCATAGACAAGTTTTGTAAAAAGCTGTCAGAGTTCAGGGAAAGGCACGGCGTTCAGGTTTATCTTGAGCCTGGGGAATCGTCAATAACGCAGTGCTGCGAGCTTGTGACTACGGTTTTGGATGTTGTCAAAAACATCAAAGAGACGGCGATAGTGGATGCTTCTATAGAAGCCCACATGCTTGATTTGCTGATATATCGCATAAACGCGAAACTCTCCGAGAAAACAGGCAAAAATGAGTACATCATAGCCGGCAGATCCTGCCTTGCCGGAGATATTTTCGGCGAGTACAAGCTTGCAAGAAAACTTAAAGCCGGCTCGGAAGTGCACTTTGCCGACGCAGCAGGATATACGATGGTTAAGAAAAACTGGTTTAACGGCGTGAAAATGCCGTCGATAGTTGTTAAGCGGCTCAACGGAAAGATTGAAGCCGTAAGGCAGTTTGAGTACAGGGATTTTGTAAGAAGTTTATCATAAAATCAGAGGCTGTCATTCTGCGCGAAGCCGCAGAATCTATATCAATAGACCCTGCGACTTCGCGCAGGGTGACAACAATGGAGGATACCGAAATGAAAAGAAACGTACTCATCGTAGGCGCCGGCGGAGTGGCTCATGTGGCAGCGCATAAGTTTGCGCAGAACAATGATTTGTTCGAGAATATTTATATTGCTTCGAGGTCTTTTGATGCTTGTAAAGATATCCTGAAAAGCATCGAAAGAAAGGACAACTATAAAGATAAAGCCAAAACAATAACGGCAAAGCAGTGCGACGCGCTAAATGTCGCCGAGATGGCAAAGCTTATAAAAGAGCTCAATGTTTCCATAGTCGTCAATCTCGCTTCGGCGTTTTGTAATATGTCGATTCTTGAAGCGTGCATAGAGACCGGATCAGCCTACATAGATACCGCAATACATGAGGACCCTACAAAAGTATGCGAAAATCCGCCATGGTACGACAATTACGAGTGGAAGCGCAAAGACAGGTGCAAAGAAAAGGGAATAACGGCCGTTCTTGGCGCAGGTTTTGACCCCGGAGTAGTAAACGCCTATGCCGCCTATGCCAAAAAGCACTTTTTTGACACGATCGATACAATAGACATAATGGACGTGAATGCCGGAAGCCACGGCAAGTACTTTGCCACAAATTTCGACCCTGAAATCAACTTCAGGGAGTTTGTAAAGGTTTGGACATGGATTGACAGACAGTGGGTTGCAAAGGCTGTTCATGAAGAAAAGATGGTATATGACTTCCCTGTTGTCGGCAAGCAGACCATATATCTCACCGGTCATGACGAACTGCACTCTCTTTCTAAAAATATCGATGCAAATTCAATAAGATTTTGGATGGGATTCAGCGATCACTACATAAACTGCTTCACGGTGCTCAAAAACATAGGCCTTTTATCTGAAAAAAAGGTAAAAACGGCCGAAGGGCTTGAAGTTGTGCCTTTAAAAGTGGTAAAAGCCTGCCTGCCGGACCCCAAAACGCTTGCTCCCAACTATACCGGCAAAACCTGCATAGGCGACTTGATAAAAGGCATGAAAGACGGCCGCAAAAAAGAGCTTTTTATATACAACGTATGCGACCACAAGGCCTGTTATGAAGAAGTAGAGTCCCAGGCAATAAGCTATACCGCAGGAGTTCCGGCAGTTGCCGCCGCTATGCTGATTGCTAAAGGGGATTGGGACGTAAAAACCATGGTAAATGTCGAAGAACTTGACCCGGATCCGTTTCTTGAGGTCTTAAACAACATAGGATTGCCTACGGAAACCATAAAAGTAAGCTATTCTAAAAAAAGAATTGCCAAACCCAAAGAACCGAAAAAATGACGCTAAGATGCATGGATGCGAAGATGCGTGGTAACGGCTAAAAATAAAACCGGATATTTTCTGTCAATTGGGTTTCTCTAAAAATCCATAGTTGTCATACCGGCGAAAGCCGGTATCCATGTTGCCTTTAGGTTTGTCCGACGATAATGCTAAAATGGATTCCGGCTTTCGCCGGAATGACACGGGGCAGGACATGGGTTTTTAGAGAAACCCAATTGCCAAAAAAATAACGCCGGCCGCTCAAAAATCAGAAAACAGCCTGAAATAAAATTTTTGAAAATTGCAAAAATGACACAAAATTTCAAGAATCAGAAAATCAGGCTGTTTTTATTTTTTAAAAAACACACCAAGTAAAACCCTGTTTTTTAAATTTTAAAAAATCACAAAAATTTTTGCATTAAATTTTCTTAAAAATCAGCCAAAAACTCCCAAAAAAAATGTCCGATAAGATATATTATGTTAAGTTGAAGAGGGGTTTTTGTGAGTTGATAACAGTGAAGTTTGTTATTATGTTTTGTAAAATTTATGCTTATAAATATAGATAAAATGCTATGTATTAAGTTGAAGCTCTAATGGTTATAAAATATCACTCACATTCTGGGCTTACAGACCTTAAGGTCTTTAAAGTCCTTAAGGACCTTAAGGACTTTAAGGAAGCAAAAACATGCAAGCAAATAAGCTTCTTTAATGGCGGAAGGATTAGAAGTTTATAGAGCTTGGAAGTTTGGCAAAAATATGAAACTTTATAAAGGCTGTTTCCAAGCTTCCAAACCTCCAAACTTCCAACCTTCTGCCGTTATTGAAGGCGGGGTAAAAGCTGTAAATTTTACCCTTTTCCCCCCTTCAGTTTTTTATTATTTTTAGCCTTTGCCAACCCTCTAACCTTCCAATCTTCCGCCGTTATTTACTTTTTGATGTCAAAAGAAGTATAATTATTCAACGTTTTTAAAAAGGAAAAGGAAAAAATGAAAAAACTAACATTGCTCTTGCTTGTTTTTGCGGCTTTTATCGTATTTTTTAGCGCGTGCGATTCGGCAGATTCTACGGATCCGTATAAAAGTTGGACTATCGGCTTGGCTTCATATACTCTTAGCGGTTCAACTGTGTCTGAACTGCAAAATCCTGTGAGCATATCCGCAACTCAAGTTATTTCCATTGATGCCATTATAAAAGACGCGAACGGGCAGCAGCAGACCTCTTCAAATATAACTTGGACGGCCTATATAACGGGTATTGGACCTGTTAATAGCAAATTCATTAGTTTTTCTTCCGCAAATAACAGGATTAATATCAACATGATCGTAACAACCTCAAGCGGCACTATTGATTTTTTGGCGCATCCGAATGATAATCTTGTTGTTACGGCATATTTTGCAAATATCTCAACATCTACAACAATAACGTTCACAAATTAATCATAAAAATGCTTGAATATTCAACTATTTATTTAATCAAAAGCCCGCGGTTTCAAGCGGGTTTTGGCATTTGTATATGTGATATTTTTTGAACTCGCGCATAGTATTGATGCAAGGCGCCGAAAAAAGACAATTGGATTTCTCTAAAAACCCCTGCTTGTCATCCCGGAAGGCAGTAGTCCGGGATCTGCCTTAAAGCTTGATCGACGACAAGAAACTGCAGATACCGGACAGAGACTTCCCAGTATGACAGACTTAAGGGGTTTTTAGAGACACCCAATTAAAAATTAACAGGAGATAAAATGCCAAGAAAGATTTTCTTGTTTTTTACGTTAGCGCTTTGTTTTTGCTGTTTATCTTCAAATACCGCCGCCGCTTCCGGAGGCAGCAACAAATTTGCCGTTGAACTTTATAAAAAGCTCACTGCTCAAAACGATAAAGCGAATATCTTTTTCTCCCCTTACAGCATTTATTCGGCTTTCTGCTTGCTTTACGAAGGCGCTGCCGGCAAAACCGCAAAACAGCTTCAAGGCATTTTTGGTTTTAATCCTGATCCGTCAGAAAGGCATATGACAATGAGGGCTGAGATTTCTTCCTACCGGGATTTATATGACGGCTACGGTATATCGATTGCAAACTCCATTTGGGTAAACAAAAAATTTACGGTGCGCCATGAGTATTCTTCCGTTCTGAAACATCATTATTTTGCCCAAAGTTTTAATTTTATCAACGCGGATAAAATCAACAGATGGGTAAGCGAAAAGACTTTCGGCAGAATAAAAAATATTGTCGATAGTTCGGCAAATAACGCGCAGGTCATTTTGGCAAACGCGATATATTTTAAGGCTAAATGGTTCTTGCCTTTCGAGAAGGAGCTTACGGCAAAATCCGACTTTTTTATTAATGATAACAGCAAGATAGCCGCAGATATGATGCGCCTTCAGGACAATTTTTCCTATTATGAAAATGAAAAAGTCCGGGTTTTGAGAATGAAGTATAGAATGGATAATAAAAATATGTCTATGACCTCAATACTGCCCAAGCAAAATAAAATATCCGAAGCCGAAAATTTTTTATACGGAAACGGTTTGGAACAGTTAAGCTTCGAAGTCTTAAATGTGTCTGTATTTTTTCCTAAATTTAAGCTTGACTGGGAAAATAGCGAGCTTATGGACATTATAGAGAAAATGGGGCTTTCCAACTTCTCGCCGGATTATTCAGGCATATCAAAAGATCCTTTGGCTATTTCAAAAGTCATACATAAAGCTTTTATCGAGGTTTCCGAGAAAGAAACCGAAGCCGCTGCGGCTACGGCCATTATGATGAGAAATTGTGCGCTTCCACCTAAGCATGAAGATATGCCTAAAATTTTTAAAGCGGATCATCCTTTTGTTTATATGATAACTGATGACGACAACGGAAAAATATTATTTTTGGGCAAAATGATGAATCCGGCGCAAAGTAATTAGCAGTTTGTCTTAATTCACCTTTTCAAAAGGATTGTTCTCTATTTAACGAAAGCTTTGCCTTCGCTCCTTGCGGGAGAAGGACTTGCGAAGCAAGAGGATGAGGGGGTGCCGTTAATAAACTGGGAGCGCTGCGCCTCCCAAGTCTTCACTACGTTCAGACCCTGGGCGCTCACATCTCGCGCCCGAGGCAGACTCGTCCTTCCCCGATTTAGACATTCGG
>WQUP01000041.1 GCA_009782015.1 Endomicrobiia bacterium
CCTTCGATCTCAAGAAGCGTTCTGGACTCGTAATCGCCCCTTGAAATGCGCATGTAATAAATGCCTTTGATGTCGTCTATATCCTGCACCATTCTGAAGACTACGTTTTTGCCCTCGTCGTATGTGCTGACAACCATATATTTTATGCCTGCGTCCGTGCTTAAAGCCGCTCTCGTTATCGCAATCACGGCCGTGTTCATCTTCTTTATAGCCGCGGACGCTTTTGCCTGGTCCTGCGAAGTAAGACCGGGAAGCTCCATGTCAAGATAAAGGGTTTTGCCGACCATAGTCGCTTTAGAGTCTTCGCCGGCTTCCTTCTTGACCATCTGTTCAAGATCTTTGGTAAGCTCCTCTTTGGGATACGACGCGCCGCCGCAGCCGGACAGCCAGCCGGCAAAAGCACATATCAAAAAAATAAACGGTAAAGTTCTCACATTAGATCTCTTTTCAAACTAAAATCCCTTCTACCCTTGCATGATGGTATTGGTCTCTTTTTAGGGGTCTGTTGTTGTTCCCTCCACCCCCTGCGGGCGAGGGAACAGCAAAGGCAAAATCTATAAAAGGAGCTATTCCCTGCCGGCGACGGATAACGGCTACTCCGAGCGTTCGGCGATCGAGTTGTCTCCGCCTTTGATTTCTTTTACGGCTGCATCCGGCTCGGCCGGTTTTTTCTTTCCGAGCGTTTCAAGAGTTTCTTCCAAATCGTCGAAATCCATCTCTTTTTCTATTATGAGCCTTTTGGCCACGGCGTCAACCGCGTCCCAGTTGGCTTTTAAAAACTCTTCTATTTTTGCGTGGCACGAGTTCATTATGGCAATGGTTTCGTTGTTGAGCTTTTCTTTGAGGCTCTGCGAAAGCGCGGCCTCGGGAATGACCGAAAAATCTCCGATAAATCCGCTCAGTCCCATACCCACCTTCCAGACCATCGCGTTTGCCAGATGCATGGCTTTTGCGAAATCCGACGAAACGCCGGTAGTCGTCGTGCCGTATTTTATTTTTTCGGCGACATAACCCGAAAGAGAAACCATGATGTCTGCAATAAGCTTTTCCCTGTTTTCGCTGTGCAGCTCTTCCCTTGGATTATGCGCCACAAGCCCGAGCGAACCCTGATGCGATTTTATGGTTATCTTAAAAACGTCGTCGGTGGGATGGAGCATGTAAAGCGCAACGGCATGGCCGGCCTCGTGGTAGGCGGTCTGTTCAAGCTCTCTCGGGGTCATGTCTAGGTGCGTTTCCATTCCCAAATCTATTCTGTCCATGGCCTCGGACATATCCTGCATGTCAACGGTATCTTTCTTTTTTCTCGTCGCGATAAGAGCCGCTTCTTTTATTATGTTCTCTATGTCTGCCGGCGACTTATAAACGGCTTTTCTGGCAAGCCTGTCTATTTTTAAGTCGGGCGAAACTTTGACTTTTTTGAGATAAAACTCAAAAAGCTGTTCCCTTTCCTTAAGATTTGGAAGCGTTATGGTAATCTTTCTGTCAAACCTTCCTGGCCTTAAAAGCGCTTTATCGAGAACCGTCTCGGCGGCATTTGTCGCGGCTATGACTATCACGTTGCTCTTTTTGTTTTCCAAACCGTCCATTTCCACAAGCAGCTGGTTTTGCGTGCTGTTGGTTTCTTCCCCTCCGCCGAACGCCGTAAACGTTCTTCCTCTTCCTATAACTTCGATTTCGTCTATAAACACTATGCAGGCGCCGTCGGTATAAGCGTAATCTCTGGCTCTTTTAAACAAACTTCTCACCCTGCCGGCTCCGACTCCTACGAATATCTCGACAAACTCGCTGCCCGCCATGGATATAAACGGCACTCCGCACTCCGTCGCAATAGCTTTTGCAAGAAGCGTCTTTCCACATCCGGGAGGCCCCATGAGAAGAATGCCTTTTATTATCTTTCCGCCGATCTTTTGCAGCTGTTTTCTGTCTTTTATAAGCTGCACCACTTCCATAGCTTCTTTCTTGGCGCCTTCAAGCCCTATGACTTCTTTAAAAGTAACTTTCTCTTCGTCAACTTTTATCTTATTCTTCTTCATCTGGCCGAAACCGCCCTTTGAAAACACAGTAACGTACATGACGACAAAGGCCGCTGCGCTTGCAAAAGCGAGAAGAAGCTGCACAGGCATCGTCGCAAGCGTCATAGTCCTGTAAAACGACTCAAGCTTGCTCATGCCATACACGGAAAGCACCAAGAGCACAACAATGATAAACCCTATTATCACCCAAATCTTGTTGTCCTGATAAAACATCTTAAATTTACGAAACATTTTGCACCTCTTTTTATTACATGGCCTGACGGCCGTTTATTTGCGTAGATTATAGCTTTTAGCGTATAACCTTTCAAGAAGATAGTTTAAATTTCACATTGATTTTTCAAAAGATTTTTAAGAAATTTTCGGAGAGTTAGTTGAAAATCTTTAAGGTCCTTAAAGACCTTAAGGTCATTAAGGTCTTTAAAGCCCCTGCAAAAGATCAGGATTAACGGTTTTGCCGTCAATTGAACTTTGCACTTTGAACTTTGCCGTTTACGCCGCAGTTGATTCCCCCGATTTGGACATTCGGGGGCAGGCTCCATTCGTAATTTGTAATTCGTAATTGCCGTTTTTACGCCGCCGTAAACATGCTCTTTATCAAACTGCGCGACGCCACCGCGCTTTTGCGCGCTGCAAGCGCGCCTTGCGACTTTGCCATGCTTGCGGCTATTATCAAGACGTTTCTTATTGCTTTGTTCATTTCGTCGTCGCTCAACGGTTTAAACACTATGCCATTGCTTGCCGTCAAAACGTTTATAAACTCCATGCCAAGCTCTTCTTTCAGCGCCTGCACGCTTTTGTCGGCGTCAGGCAGCATCAGAAACTCTTTTTTATGCGCCTGCAGAAACTCTTTAAATTTCACGGGGTCGGCAAGCTCTCTCTTGGAAACTATTATGAGCGACATCAGGAGCCCCATCGCGTCCCTGTCAGCGCGGCTGTTTCTGTTGTATGTTTCAAGATCCGTGCCGTACGCTTCCATATAAACGCTCTCTGCCTGCGCCCTCAATATTCCCCTCATTACTCCAAGCGCCGTGTATATCTCCCTTGCTTTCTTTTTTTCGTCTCCTTCGTCAGCCCGCTTCAGAATCCCGTCTATATGCCTTCTCATCTCCGCGCTTAATCCGGCATGCTCTGCCGCTTCTCTTATTTTATCCGTTGACGGCTCTTCATCGCCCGCCGCAAGCAAATCTATTAAAGCCGATATGTTCTTAGCCGACACGTCTATCCCGTCAAGTCTTGCTCTCATCACTCTGTCAAGACCCGTCTTTATCTGCCCGAGCTTTGCTTCTTCCGTTGTCATCGACACCGTTACTCTGCCGGCTTCTTCCGTTATCGCCAATGCTCCGGTATTTCGGCCTATCGCTTCGCCAACCTCGTCATCGTTGAATTTCACATAATTTCTTGCGCCCAATGCCGACTGTTCTGATACCTTCTTTAGCGTTTCCAGATTATTTTTCACTTTAGCGATATACAAATCCTTTGCCGCGCCTTCCATTAATTTGGAACTTTCACTGCCCTCGGCGCTAACTCCCGTAAAGCCCGCCGCAAACAGCGCCTCTATCGTCTTTTTAAATTCATCTGCGTCCAGCGCGGCATTTATTTCGGGAACTGCCCTCAATCCGTTTGCCGCGGCTTCAATCATCGCATTTGCAAGATCCGCGTCTATCTTTACCTGCCCGTCTTCAATCCTTATCTTATCGCCGGCTTTCACTATCAAAACATTGTATCCTTCTTTTCTTTTCGTCTTAAACAAATTTTCCAAAAGCTTTCTGCCCATTTTCTCAATATCGGCCGTCGCTATGTTTTCGGGCTCGTCCGTCTTCAACAGGCTCTCCGCTCTCACTCCCCTGTTGAGAGAATCCGCGCTCTCGGGCCTGTCTATATCCGTTTGCTCCGTAATATATACTCCTCTTATCTTTTCGGCTTCCCACTCTCTTATCTTCAGCTTCTTATCGGCGCCGGCCATGTCGATCATTCCTGAACCGTCAACGCCCATCTTCTTCTGCAGCTGCTGCCTGTCATTGTCCAAGTCCGACAGAAACTGCACCAACCCCGCTCTGAAAAGATCTTCCCCGCTTACCGCTCCCCGAGCTATCGCGCTTTCAACTTCCGCCGTGCGTTTAGTAAACACCTGTATCACCAAAGCGCCTTCCCGCGTCGTAAGATACTGCTCGTTTGCCGCATCTATCTCTTTTCCGTCTTCCCCTCTTACGCTAAACACCGCGTTCGTCGGCATCTTTACCGTATCGGCGGCATTAACGTCGCGGCTCGCCGCAGGGCGGTTCGCCCCGGGGCGGCTTGAAACCATCTCTACGACAAACGCAGGGTATCCCCTTTTCATCATCTCTTTTGCCTGCCTTAAAGCATAACTTCCCTCTTTTGTCAGGCGGCCGTTTGTATCGTATATGCTCTTAACAGCAAAAAATCTCGCAGCCTTGCTCGAACCGCTCATGTCTATTTTTTTTCTTATCATCGAACTCATCTTCACGTCCTTGTCCAAATATCCCGCCGCCATGAGCTCAGCCGTCAGTCCCGTGAGCACGCCTCTTGAATTTTTCATCACTTCGTTCAACAGCACGCTCCAAGGCATATACATTATATTGCGCTGCGTTATATCTATGCCGTATCTTCTGAGCAAAACTATTCTTTCGCGCACCCTGTCTATGCCGAGATTAAACAGGCCGCCCGGAATACGGCTGCCCGCTATCCCGTATTTCAAAAGTTCATTGCTTATAACCGCTTCCGAAATCTTCCTGTTTGCTTCATCCGCCGAGCCCTCTTCAACCGTTATCGTTACTCCGTTTAATGCCGGCTCGACGCCGGCTGCTCCGGGAATATCCGCCATAAGAACGTCTAACTTTTCTTTTGGCAGATCGTTAAAGTTTACCGTTATTTTTTTTGTTTTGACTTTCCCGGCTTTTTTATCCGTAGCCGGCTCCTGTTTTTGCTGCTGCGCGGCAGAATCGTCTTCAAGCATGATTTCAAGTTTTTTAGAACTGCCGTGCGGATTAATAATAACCCTGCCGTTAAATTCTTTCTGAAGCATTTCATGCGCTTTAACAATAACTGCGTCGGTAGCCGACGAATACGGCACTTCGAGTTTTCCTCTGTCCCGCAGTTTTTTTGAAGCTTCCTCAAAAATCGCCAGAGCTACATTGTCCGTAAACCGACGGCGAAACTCATCCGTTACGGTTCCGTTAAACTGCGCGGCCGGATTTACAAACAGTTCCGCTCTGCGCTCATCGGCTATGTTTTGCAATTCCTCAAAGATAAAAAAGTTGAAATCTTTTTCGTCGTCTATATTAAAATACCGCAGAAAGCCAGCCGTTCTAAAAGCGTTCATTTTTTCATTTTTTCCGGAATTTATGATAAACATTTCTCTCGACCGCGGCATCGCGGCAACCGGAGCGTCAACGCCGGATTCGCCCATCTCGTCTCCGCTGAACACTATGTTTTGCAGGTTTGCGCCGCCTTTTATAGCCTCTCGTATGGGCGTTGTTTTATTTACGCCGCTGACAATTACGTCTATGGAGCCGCTTCCGCCGACTTGTACGCAATAAAGTTTCCCGCCTTTATATTCCATGCCGGGCATATAAAATTGCGCTATAAGAGGCCTCGTGTTTGACACAAGACCCTGCATGGCAAACTTTGCTTTCTCATCGCTTATTTCTTTTGTGCCTCTGTTTAATTCTTTTATTGCGTACTCAAAACGCGGTTTGGACTCCGAGCTGCCTTTGACAAGCATTCTTATCGTTTCGGCCATCGATAAATAGTTAAGCACCAACAAATATCTTCTCTCGATTTCCTCATCAGAAAGAGTTTTATCTTTTTTCCATTCTTCAAGCATATCCTCAATTATTTCGGAATAAAACTTCTGAATATTTTTCTCTTCTGGCCCTATCGAAAAAAGTTTTTCCAAAAGCTCGTCAATGCTCGCGGCCCCGAGCGCAAGCCTTGCCTGCCCCTGCGCCCACTCTAAATTTGCTCTATTGTTCATTAAACCTTTAGTTGCGGCATCTTGAGAAAATATAAAATCGCGGGGAACTATGCCCTGCTCGATAAAACTGTTCCATGCGTCTAAGCTGCCCAAACCTATAACGGGTCCGCGGCCGTAGGCTTGGCTGTCGGCAAACATGGCGCCGTAAAGAGTTCTAAAAATTTCGGTTTCGCTTTTCCCGTCCGTGTTCTTTATGCCGAGTATTTCGCCGGATTCGTTTTTTTCAAAATACTCTTGCAGTTTTTCAAGCAAATCCATTAAGTGGTAATACTGCGCAAGCTCGACTTTTAAAAACATCCTTTTTCTTAAGGCAAGCTTATCTTTGGCGGCTATCTCCCCTCCGGTCGTATCGATATATTCTTGGTCATAAAGCCAACCGCCTTTCTCTCGGCTGTAAACGAATCTTTCAGCTCCCGAGTTGACATAAACTTCCGCAATAAGCTCCTGTAACGCAGCAGGAAGCTCGTCCAGCCTTTTTGTTACTCTGCTTAAAGCGTTTCCGCTGATTATTACGGGTTTTGCCGCGCCGCGGATATAGCTGCGGACAAATTCGTCGTATCTGCCCGCCGTAAACGTCGCGTCTCTTGTCTCGAGGTTTTCGTCAAAATCCGCAAAATTAAACATAGAATTTTTACGCACAGCTTCCAAAAACTCTTCCCCTGCGACAAATTGTCCGTTTTCGTCTATGTAAGGCTGTATAATCTGGCCTCTGCTGTTTCTGAATACGACTTTATTGCCGTCGCTTACCGGAACGTAGCCGTCCGATAAAATCTGCACCATCGCTCCGCGCTTTTCGTCGTCATACCAAGCCCCCATGGGCTCTAAAAGAGATTTCAGCTGCTCGGAAAGCTCAGTCCAATGTTTTATGATTTTATCTTTTGCGAGCTCGTCTCTCGATTGTTTATCCTCGTCGGAAGGCACGGCGAAGAACCTTTCTCTAAAACCGTACTGAACCCATTTTATCTTATCTGCCGCGCTCTCATTTTTATATACGGAAAGATTATAAAGCGCGTGGGTTATTATGTTGG
>WQUP01000042.1 GCA_009782015.1 Endomicrobiia bacterium
AAACCATAGCGAATGCGCATCTAGCGGCAGTTTTTTTGCTTACTTTTTGAACGCCTGCAAAAAGTAAGGCGGAGGTTGGGAGGCGCAGCGCTCCCCAAACGATAAAGTTAATGGGCGCGTTAAAAGTATATAATTTCAAAGTTCAATCTCTTTTAGGTTCCCCATTTTTAGAATTTTCGTGAGTGAAATTGTCAAACAATAAACAAAACTGGAAAGTTAGGTACGCAGCAAAGAGGGTTTTTTAATGTATTGGCCGCGGACATTGGCTCGCGGACTTTATTGAAAAAACAGCTGCAAAAGTGTAAAATCTAAAGCGTGTTAACACGCTCTAGACAAAACAGCCGGAAGGGAAAATGAAAATAATAATAAAAGTCGGAACCAGCACGCTGACCGATAAAGACGGGCTCCTCAATAAAAAATATATTGCAAATCTTGCAGGCTGCATCTCAAACCTTCAAAAAAACAAACACGAAGTCGTAATAGTAAGTTCCGGCGCGATCGGCGCGGGAATGGGTTGTCTTAAACTTATAAAAAAACCCAAGACGCTGAGGGAAAAACAGGCTCTTGCCGCCGTAGGACAGCCGCTTATAATGAATGCCTACGCCGAAGCTTTTTCCGGTTATTGCGTAAGCGTCGCGCAGGTGCTTTTGACGCGCGACGATTTTGACAACAGGACAAAGTATATAAACGCCAGAAACACTCTCTCCGAGCTGACGGACAGAGGCATAATTCCGGTAATCAACGAGAACGATACCGTGGCGGTTGACGAGATAAATTTCGGAGACAACGATACTCTCGCCGCTTTGGTGGCCGCGGCCGTTGACGCCGACAAACTTGTGATATTTACCGATGTGGACGGCCTTTATGACGGGCATCCTTCAAACGGAAAACTCATAGACAGGGTTGAAAAGATTACCGAGGAAATAGAAGCTTTTGCCACCGGCGGATCTTCAAGCGGCAAAGGCACCGGCGGCATGAAGACTAAAATTGCGGCGGCGAAGATAGCCGCGGCTTCGGGCGTAGAGACAGTCATAACAAACGGCTCAAAGCCGGAACTTTTGGAAAAAATAGTGTCCGGCGCGCAGTGCGGCACGTCGTTTGCGGCAGTAAAACAAAGACTTGAAGCCAAAAAAAGCTGGATTGCTTTCGGCAAAAAACCGAAAGGCAATATTTTTGTAGATAAAAAAGCCGCGCAAGCTTTGACCTCAGGGGGCAAAAGCCTTCTTGCCGCAGGCATAACTAAAGTCAGCGGAACATTCAAGCGCGGCGATACAGTTTACGTAACGGATTCGGACACAAAAAGAAATTTTGCCGCAGGGCTTGTAAATTTTGACAGCGGCGAGATGCAGCTTATCAAAGGCAAAAAAACGTCAGAAATAAAAAAAATGATGGAGTATGCGGAAGACGAGGTAATACACAGGGACAATCTTGTAATACTATGATAAAGAAAACGGCAGCTGTATTGATTGCTTTAACTTTCTGCTTGGCGCCTCTGTTTGCCGCTATGAGCAGGAAGAAAGTCGTTTCCGGAAACGACGTTTTTTATGTCTATTACGACGAAAAAGGCGCGGAAGTCGCGAAAGAAAAAATTCTCAAAAACGGTTCGTCCGAATTTGTTTACGGTTTTAAGATAAACGGCGAAGTAAAAGAGACCGGCGATAACGGCGTCATAACTTATATGTGGAGTTATAAGGACAATAAGAAAAACGGTCCGTGCTACCGCTTCTATCCTTCGGGCAAAAAGATGGAGGAGTTTACTTACAAAAACGGAGTCTTGGACGGTCCGTCAAAAAAATATAGCGAGGACGGAAAAGTCACTGAGGCCGCGGATTATGTAAACGGCAAAATCTCTACCTTGGAAAATTTTCTTGAAAACGGAAACCGCTGGAAATACTCGTATAAAAACGACAAATTAAACGGAACTTCTTACCTTTACGACAGCCAGAACAGGCTCATCGAAAGCAAGACTTACAAGGATAACGTTTTAAACGGCAGTTCAAAAAAATACTATCTTTCAAGCGCGGTAAAATCAGAAACGGAATACGTAAACGGCAAACCGGAAGGCTACTCGCACTACTACGACGAAAAAGGGCGCGAGGTCAGCACTGTCTTGTACAAAAATGGCAAAGAAGTAAACAAAATACGGCATTTGTCCGAGCAGGATGCGGATCAGTCGAAAACTCCGGTAAAAGCGTCGCTTGAAAAAAGCGGCGGGCAGAAATCTCTTAGGTGGCAGGGGCCGGCCAGCATGCATATGGCGGACAGCAAAAGAATGATAAACGAAATAAAGTTTTTCGTCAAAGACGGCGGCAATATGAACGGCGTATTCAAAGCATACTACAAAAACGGGCAGACGCGTTATGAAGGGCGTTTCGCAAACGGCCGCCCGGAAGGAATTTTTAAAGCGTACTCTCCGGAAGGCAAAGTCGTTTCCGCGGATAATTATTCGCGCGGCAGGATAAACGGGACTTCAAAACTCTATTACCTCTCCGGAGAAAAGCTCGCCGAGTACAGATATAAAGACGGAGTTCTTGAAGGCGTGTCGTCGGTTTACAATAAAGACGGCAGCGTATTGAGCCAGGTGAGCTATCGCAAAGGTTTGATGCACGGAACAATAAAGAATTTTTACGATAACAAAGGGCTTTGTTTCGAGGGGTATTTTTCAGACGGCGAGCCGGTAGGGCAGATAAGATATTACTTTTACGGAGATACCAACAAACTCCAATACCTGATAGAGTTCAACAAAGGCAGGATGACGAAAAGCACGGCATTTTCAAGAGACGGATTTGTGTCGTATGAAGCCCTTTACTAGAAGCCGAGCGAGCCGCCCTTGGCGGCGAAGATTGGAAGTTTAGATGTTCCATTGCCGTACGCCGTTGCTAAGCTTCCAAACTTCCAAGCCTCTAATCTTCAGCCGTTATTGCCGTTGCTCAGCTTCCCAACTTCCCAGCTTCTCAACTTCTGCCTTTCTCCAAACGCCCGACTCTTCCATGCAAAGATAAACCGCAGCCTTTGATTTCTTCGATTTTATCTTTTCAGCCATAAATCTAAACATTTCATTTCTAATGTCTTCGTGATATCTCAGCTTGTAATCTTTCCCGAGCAGCAGCTCTCCGTCCAGTATTTTTGAATCCGGAAATCTGTTTTCGATTATTGTTTTTTGAGCGGCGGGCATTCTAAGCGCGCCGAGGCTTATCCACTTTATGCTGTCCGCCGGCACAATGTCGAAAATCATGTCCACAGTATCGCCGTATCCGCGCATCCACCCGTCGTAAAATATCATCGGGTCAAAATGAAACGCCGTGGAAAAACCGGCGCGCGCGCATTCTTTTGCGGCTTTCAGGCGCGCTTCAATATCGGGCGCTTTAAACTCGTTTTCCTCAGCCATCTTTACGGAATTGACGCTCCATGCCGCAACGATATTTTTCGCGCCGCCGCTTTTGAGAAGATTTTCAATATTGACGCTTTTTGTTTTAAACTCCAAAAAGAGGCTTTGCCTCTCTTTGAAAAAAGAGATTATAGGTTTTGAAAATTCCGTTATATTGTCAAACACGAGCGAATCCGTAAACTCTCCGCTGCCTATTCTTTTAGCGCCGAAAAATCCGCCGGCTGCCGCAGGCAGCTTTTCATCTTTAAGGTATTCGTTGATGTTGAATGGAATAACTATTCCGGGAACATTCTGGTAGCCCTGCAAAAAGCAATAGCTGCATTCGTAAGGGCATCCCATGCCAAGATTCATTATGGAATATCCGCAGTTCACTACGCCGGAAGTGCACGGGCATTTCTTGAAAAAATCATACTTCTCTTCGGTTAAAAACAGATTATCGCAGCGTCCGTTGTAATCGCTGACGGAAAAAGAGTTTTCTTTCATGAACTCTTTCAGCGAAGGTATTTCAGTGTAATTGGCTTTCGGAAACATCGTTTTTACTCTTTCAAAAAGCTCTGTTTCCGCAGCCTCTTTCTGAAAATATACGTTTTTCGGGCTGAACGCCTGCAGCCGTACGTCAGCCTTCATTTGCGGATCGATTTCATATTTCGGGAGATAAAAAGAATCGTAAGAAGTTTTTCCGAAAGTTGACGGATAACGCCTTTTGAGGAGAGCTTCTTTTACCGAGGCATAATCGTTTGCCGGCAAAGCCGGCAGGCTTGCTGCCAGAGAATCTAAAACTGCTAAAGGCGGCACGCCTTCTCTTTTTGCTATTTCTTCTATCAGGCGCAGCGTTTCCCGCGTTTTATTCACGCCGAATTTCTGAAAACGCATAAGGAAAGCTTCGTGAAGTTTATCTGTCATTTGACTCTCTCCGTCATTGCGGGCTCCGACCCGCAATCCATCATTTACTGTGAGATTGCAGGTCGGAGCCCGCAATGACAGATGGGAGATGAGGTTAGATAACCTCGTTTGCAAAATCCAAAATCATCTTTGCCAGTTTTTTTCTTGCAGCGGCGATTGAGCTTTTTGTCTTTTCCGCAAGCTTTTGACCGACGGGGCTTTTTTCGATATGGTCTGCGGCGTACATGAAACACGCGGCGTGCGCGCCTATTGTCCTCGCTGCCGAGAAAACTATCGAAGATTCCATATCCACGGCGTAAATGCCGTTTTTCTTAAACCAGCCGGCATACTGCTCTTCAAGGACAAGCGAACTCACGCATGCGCTATTTGCGCTTATCAGATCTTCGTACGGGTATCTGCTATAAAATTTCGCGGTCAGCCCGGCATCAGCTTCGACGAAATCCGGAGTTTTGTCAAAAGAAAGCATCCTTGATGCCAGCATCCTTGAGAAACTTTCAAGATTGCACGCTTTGGCGGACATTATAAGATCGCCGGATTCCAGATCCCCGCATACGCCGCAGCTGCCGAAAAGAATTATATTTTCGCATTTGCTGTCTTTAAGATACAAAACCGTATCGCCGGCGAGAAAATTGTTTTTCATAGCAATAACCGTCGCGTTTTTCGTTTTTGAAGTTTTGACAAAAAAGCCGTTTTCCGATTCCTTTGAAAATAGCGGCAAATCATAGCTTTGGCATAAGATGCAGTTTTTGAGCACGTCATTTTTTTCTATGCCGAAATAATCTTTAAAATTCATAAACTTTCCCTGTTTGCCATTTGGTTTTAGTTCGCTCTGTCGTTATAAATTATATAAAATAAACAGGCGCGCCGCGATTGAAGAAATCAATATAAATTTGTATAAGTATCGCAGATGACGCAATACCGGAGGGTATTATGCACGACAGCCATAAATTTTGGATAATGATTGCTATTTTTCTCGTGGTAATGGGACTTCTTGTCGGAATGTTTTTGACCGCTACGCCGGACAAGATGAAAAGCGTGGTCGAAAAACAAAAAAAACAGCAAACGACGGAACAGACGAATAACGGCAATTAAGAATTACGAATCGGGTCTCTCTAAAAACTCAGGATTTTGGACTTTTTTAGCTGTCACCCTGCGCGCAGTCGCAGGGTCTATAAAAATTGTCGTCGATATTTATAGATTCTGCGACTTCGCTGATGCTCCGCGCAGAATGACAAACAGGGTTTTTAGAGAGAGCCAATTTGTAATTGTTTTTAAGCCAGCGTCAGCTTTGCGGCTTTGGCAAGAAGTTTTTTCCACTGGCCGTTTTCAAATAATACTACGAGTTTCAGATCGTCTCCCGCTCCGGATTTTTCTATAATTTTCCCTTTGCCAAAAACCGGATGAGACACAACAACGCCTATTTTATACGGTGTTTGATCGCTTGCAGGAGCATATAAAGGCTCGTCTTTTTTTATCTCGTCGTCCGAAGGCATATAGTCGTAACCTGCGTCATCTCTGAATTTGTACTCTGTTTTTGCCGTCTTTGACCTTCCTGCGTAGTTATTGCTCCATTTGGTTCTGTTAAAACCCTGATTAAATATCGGCTTAGGCTCTCTCTGCGCGTACTCGTCTCTAAAACCCGCTTCGGCGATAAAACGCGACGGCATGTTCCAGCGCGTTTTGCCGTAAACGGTTCTCTCGGAAGCCCAGCAAAGATAAAGGTGCTTTTTCGCTCTTGTCATGCCTACGTACATAAGCCTTCTTTCTTCCTCGAGCTCTTCGGGAGAAAACGCCGATTCCCCTATCGGAAACAAACCTTCTTCAAGCCCGCAGATAAAAACATTTTCAAATTCCAGCCCTTTTGCCAGATGAAGCGTCATGAGCGTAACTTTGCCCTGTGATTCGTCAAAAGAATCTATGTCGCTTACCAGAGCGATCTGTGTCAGATAACCTGCAAGCGTTTTATCCGGCGAGCGCTGCTCAAAGTCGTCTATAGCGGAAATGAGTTCTTTTATGTTTTCTATCTTTGTTTTCGCTTCCGGCGAGTTTTCAGCTTCCAGCTCTTTAAGATATCCCGAATGGGATATAACTTTTTCGGCTATGGTTTTTACGCTTTCGGTTTCTTTTAGATTCATAAAACCTTTTATCAGCGTTACAAAAGAATTTAGCGAGGCAAGCGTGCCTTTTCCTATGCCGGCTTCTGCGGCAAAAGGCAGTGTCTGCCATATGGAAAGATTTCTTGAGGCTGCCTCTTTTTCAAGATTTTCAACCGAAGTTTTGCCTATGCCTCTTTTCGGAATGTTTATGATTCTTTTAAAACTGACGTTATCGTTAGGGTTATGTATGAGTTTCAAGTACGCCATTATATCTTTGACTTCGGCGCGGTCGTAAAACCTTAAAGTGCCTATTACTGCGTAAGGCATGCCAGCTCTTCTCAAAGCGTCTTCAAAAGCGCGCGACTGCGCGTTCGTTCTGTAAAAAACCGCGAAATCGGAAAGCTTATACTTTCCATCAGCCGTGTTTAGCGCGAGCATATCAGTCACTTTTGCCGCTTCGTCGTTTTCATTGGCGGTTTTTAGTACGACAACGCTGCCGCTGTCCGGATTTTGCGTCCACAGCTTTTTTTCGACTCTTCCAAGGTTATGTTTCACCACCTGCCACGCGGTTGAAAGTATTTTTGGCGTCGAACGGTAATTCTGCTCAAGTTTCACCGATTTTGCATCAGGATAATCTTTTTCAAAATCCAAAATATTGGTTATGTCCGCGCCGCGCCACGAGTAAACCGAGTTGTGCACTACGATGTCATTTACTGCGAATTGCCTCAAATGCGGCACGCTGACATCGTATATAAAACCGTCGTAATCCGAATATGAAACTTCGGTTATCGAATCCTCAACTATTTTATCGCCATTTAGAACCGGAATTGTCATGCCGGCTTTGAAATGCGAAAACGGCATTGCCGTAAAAGACGCGCTTCTTGTAAGTTTGGCTTTTACCGTCAACGATAAATCGCAAACCGATAAAATTCTTTTGACAAGCTTGTCCGCTTCCGCGTATTCCGTTCTTTCGGTTTCTATTCTCCACGTGTTTTTCTGTCCGTCTCTGACGGCAAAATTATTTTTTTTGAACTTGTCTTTCAGCTCTTCGCCGGAGGTGTTCAGACATATTCTGTGGGAATGCCAGCCTTTGTCTTGGCCTGTTATTCTTCCGGCAAACAGGCTCAGATTCACACAGCGCCGCACGGAGTTTCCTCTTATTACGGCCTGCGCCTGATGATGAGGATATTCTTCGAAGATATTCAGGTCGCGCATCAATTTTACGACATTGTCGCGAGTATTTATTTCTCTGAATATCGAATCGCAGACCGCTTGTTTCTTTTTGCTGTCAGCGTTAAAAATAAGCGTGGGAATGCCGTACTTTACGGATAAAAACTGTTCGTAAAATGTCGCCATGTCTTTATCTTTGCAAACATGTAAAATCCACATTTTGTCTGCGTGTTCCTGATTAAGCCTTAGCGCAAGGCCGTTTGCAGTGTCGCCTCTTTTTCTTGTTCTGATTCCCTGAGTTCTGCCAATTCTGTAGCCCATGCCGTCTTTGTACATCAGGTAAACATAGTGAACCCCGGGTTGCTGATTAAGTTTTGCAAACCCTATGTGGTTCGGCGTGGCGCGGACAATCTTTCCGCTCTTTGTTTTAACGGTTACTATCGCGCCGCAATATTTTTTCTTTTTTACAGTATCCGCTTTTGCTCCGATAATTTTTCCGTATCCGGCCGCGGATATCAAGTTGTCTTTTTTTGTAATTTCCTCTATCTTTTTTGCGCCTTTATCGGTTTTTATAAGAGAACCTTCGACGATGCACTGGTCGTCATCGCCCACCACGCAGATGTTGTGATGTTTGTCCGCGAGAAGTTTTGTAAACCGGTACTGTGCGTGGTTTGTGTCCTGGTATTCGTCAACCAAAATGTATTTGAATCTTTTCTGATAATGTTCAAGCAGAGCCGGATACTGTTCAAGCGCTACGACCGTGCGCATTATGAGGTCGCCGAAATCGAGCGCGTCGGCCATTTCGAGCTTTTTCTGGTAAAGCGCATAAACTTTGGCTATAGCCGTTCCGATAAAATCGCCTGTTCTGTCTGCATCCGCGGCCATGTCCGACGGAAATTTCAGATCGTCTTTTGCGCGGCTTATTTTATCGGCTATCGTTGACGGCTTGAATTTCTTTTCGTCAAGGTTCAGTTCTTTAACGCAGTCTTTGATTACGTTTTTCTGGTCTGCAAAATCGTATATGAGAAAGTCCGGATTTAAATTGATTTTTGACGCTTCAACGCGCAGAAAGTACGCGCAGAAAGAGTGAAAAGTCGATACCCACACGTTCGCGCCTGCGCCGGGCATCAGATCATTGACGCGTTTCTTCATCTCTTCCGCGGCTTTATTTGTAAAAGTCACCGCCAAAATCGACCACGGCGGCACGCCCTTCGACAGAAGATATGCTATTCTGTGCGTGATGACTCTTGTCTTGCCCGTGCCCGCACCGGCAAAAATAATAAGCGGCCCTTCCGTGCAAAGCACGGCTTCAGCCTGGGAAGGATTCAAGTTTTTAGTCAATATATCTTTCATAGAGCGGTTATTATATCATAATCGACAATATCCCCGCTCTTCAATCTTCAATCTGCCGTTTAAAATGATATAATAGACAGCCGTAATGAGAAGCTGCGTTTTGGAGGGAATTATGGATATTTTGCTTGAAAGAAAAAGCGTTAGAAAGTACAAAAATGAGAGCGTGAAAGAAGAAGATTTGAACTATATGCTGCGCGCCGCAATGTCGGCTCCGACGGCAAGAAATACAAGATGCTGGAGTTTTATAGTCGTAAAAGATAAGGAAACACATAAAAAGATAGCGGCCGTGCATAAAAACGCCCAGATGATTTTGGACGCGCCCCTTGCCGTCGTAATCGCAGGAGACACAAATTTGGCATACAATGATTATCTGCCGCAGGATTGCGCTGCGGCTGCGGAGAACCTGCTGCTTGGCGCGGTGGCAAAAGGATACGGCGCCGTGTGGTGCGGCGTTTACGGAAACCGCGAAAGGCAGGAGCACCTTGAAAAACTTTTTAATCTTCCGGAAAACATAAAGGCTTTTGCCCTGATAGTTATAGGAAAACCGGATGACAGCTCTCCGGCTAAAAACGGCTGGGATCCGTCGAAGATAAAATACGAGAAATGGTAGGAGACGGCAATTACGAATTACAAATTACGAATTACGAATCGGGTTTTTCTAAAAACCCCTAAAGTCTGTCATACCGGAAAGTTTCTATCCGGTATCTGCAGTTGACAAAATCAGGCAGTTAATCCGCTCTTTTGTCATTGCGAGGCGATGAAATCGCCGCGGCAATCCAGACTTAAAGGCAGATCCCGGACTACTGCCTTCCGGGATGACAAGCGAGGGTTATTAGAGACACCGAATTACAAATTACGAATAAACGGAAAAAAAGAAAATGATTAAACAGCAGATTATTGAAAAGCTTAGCGGCATAGTTGAAAGATATGCCGGAGAAAAAGGGTTGACGGAAAGTATTTCTTTTTCAGTGGAAAATCCGCCTAAAAATATAGAGGCCGATTTTGCGGTGAACGCCGCGATGCTCATTGCGAAAAAAATAAAAGCGAACCCGAGAGTTGTCGCTCAGGAAATTTCGGCGGAGATTATGAAAGAAATGTCCGGCATCGTCGAAAAGACAGAGATTGCCGGAGCCGGATTTATAAATATTACCGTAAAGAACGAACTTCTTTTTAAAGAGCTCGGTAAAATTCTTTCTCTCAAAGACAAATACGGCAGCCGCGCGCAAAATACAGGCAATGCCTGTGAAAAAGTTATGGTAGAGTTTGTCTCGGCAAATCCTACCGGCCCCTTGCACATAGGCCACGGACGCGGCGCGGCAATCGGCGACTCTCTTGCCAGAGTGCTCAAGCACATAGGCTACGACGTGAAAAAGGAGTATTATCTCAACGACGTCGGCAACCAGATGCTCGTTTTGGCGGAATCCGTTAAAGTCAGATTCAGACAATTAAAGGGGGAGGAACTCCCCTTTTTAGAGGATGGATATAAAGGCGAATATATCGTCGATATAGCCAAAAGGCTTGTTGCCGAAGGCAAGAGTATCAATGAAATAGATTTCAAAAGAGAAGCGGTAAAAGATATTTTGAAAACTATAGAAGACGATCTCGGCGATTTCGGCGTAAGCTTTGACAACTGGTTTTCTGAAGGCAGCATTGCCGCGGATAAAGATAAAGACGGAAAAACCGAAGTGGATAAAGCTTGCGAGTTCCTTCTGAAAAAAGGCGACGCTTATGAAAGCGAAGGCGCGCTTTGGCTTGCGTCAACCAAATACGGCGACGATAAAGACAGGGTTTTGAAACGTTCCGACGGCAGATACACTTATCTTGCTTCCGACGTCGCATACCACAAAAATAAGTTCGAGAGAGGTTTTACAAAACTTGTCAATCTTTGGGGCGCCGACCACCACGGCTATGTTGCCAGAATTACGGCGTGCGTGCAGATGCTAGGTTTCTCAAAAGAAGCTTTGAAAGTGCTTCTATACCAGCTCGTTTCGCTCGTAAGAAACGGACAGCCGGTAGCGATGTCAACGCGCAGCGGCGAGTTTATAACTCTCAAAGAAGTCGTTGACGAAGTCGGTAAAGACGCGTGCAGATTTTTCTTTCTGTTGCGAGCGCCGGACTCACAGCTTGAGTTCGATTTGGAACTTGCCAAAAAGCAGTCTAGCGAAAACCCGGTTTTTTACGTCCAGTACGTCAACGCCAGATGCAACTCCATAATGCGCGAAAGCAGAAGCAGGAACGACTTGTCTGAAAACGCGGATTTAAGCCTTTTGAACACGAAAGAGGAAAGGGAGCTCATAAAACATCTTGCCGCTTTCTGCGACACTCTGTCGCTTTGCGAAAAAACCATGAGCCCGCACCACTTCACCGCATATCTCATGGAGCTTGCCGACACATACCACAGGTTTTACGAGAAATGCCGCGTCCTTGGCGACGATGCCGCGTTAAGCGCAGCAAGACTGAAACTTATAGAAGCGGTTATGATAATAATCAAAAACGGGCTGGGGCTGCTCGGCGTGTCGGCTCCAGAGAAAATGTAAGAACTACAATGATTAACGGTTAATGGTAAATGATTAATGAATGAGCGCGCTTTGCGCGCAAATTAGATATCGCGGCGAAGCCGCTCCTAAATTAACCATTAACCATTTATCATTAATCATTACACTGTTACAACTTATGAAAAAACTAATAACAACCATAATAAGTTTAATATTTGCAGCGGGATTTGTTTTTGCGAACACGACCGTCACTCCTTACGGAGCGGCGGGTATTGTTTCAGGAAGCTGTTTTTTGCTTGAGGCCGGAGGCAAAAGAATAATAATTGACTGCGGCCTATTCATGAACGGCGGCGAGACCGAAGATGGTTCCGATGAGAAAAATCTGGATGTGCCCGATGAACTTATAAATGCCGACGCCCTTGTGCTAACGCATGCGCATCTCGACCACAGCGGGAGAGTTCCTCTCCTGATAAGTAAAGGTTTTAAAGGAAAAATTTACTGCACTCCTGCTACAAAAGAAATTGCAACTGCTTTGTACCGAGACCGCAACGGGCTTGATCTTGTAAAAAGAAAATTTTACTGGTCGCAGACGCAGAGGCTTAAAGCGGACAGACATTCTTCGCCTGTTATTGCGCACTGGACGGACGGCTGCAGGGCGAATATAAAGGCTGCGGAATATGCGGATGAAGAGCTTACGCTGCCGGAGCTTTCTAAAAGCAGAAATATAGATTTCCTTTTGTGCAGAAACTGCTGTGACGAGGAAAGCCAAAAGCTTGCCGAAAGATTTGAAACCGTACAATACGGTGAAAATGCGGTTTTGGCGGACAACATATCTTTCAAATTCATAAACTCCGCGCATATACCGGGTTCGGCAAGCGTCATTTTCTCGCTGGCCGGCAAAAAACTCTTATTTTCCGGCGACATAGGCAGCGGCTATTCCAGGCTTAGCGGCTCTTTTGAGGTTCCCGAAAAAGCGGACGCTATTTTTATGGAGTCCACATACGCCGATGACAAATCAAAACAGTCAATGGATGATTACGGCGCTTTCAGGGCAGATCTTTTAAAAGCGATATCGGAAGACAAATTGGTATGGATACCCGCGCTTTCGCTCAACAGGACTCAAAAAGTTATGTACGAGCTTGCGCTTATGCAGGATGAAAAAAGTTTATCCAAAGATATCGCGATATTTTCCGTGTCGCCGAGCGCAAACGACTTATGCTCGGTTTACCAAAAAGAGGCTGCGAAGCGCAGCGGCTCGTGGTTTGCCAAAGAAGTTTATGACAGGGGCTCCGTAATACCGCAAAACGCAAAGCTTCAGATGATAAGGAATTTCGATAAAAAGACGATTCTTTTTTCTGCAAGCGGCGACATGAATAAAGGAAAATCGCAGCAGCTAATAGAGGAACTTGCTTCTAGAAAAGACGTTTTTATTATGATTGTAAATTACGTAAGCCCCGGCAGCAACGCCGGAAAGTTTCTGGCTGGGAAAACGCTTGCCGGAGGATTTAAATGCAGGGCGGAAATAAAAAAGTACGATATCTTTTCGGATCATCCGGATTTTGAAATGCTTCAGAACTGGCTTTCGAATCAGGATAAATTGACGCCTGTTTACTTGATCCATTCAGATGAAATGACTTCGGCAAAGATGTCGAAAATGCTTGCGAAAAAAGGCTGGAAAAACGTATCGGCGGCCAAAGCGATGGATAAAATAGTGCTGTTTGACGCACAGTGAGACAGTTTTGAGTTTAAAGTGTGGAGTTTGGAGTTGTTGTTTTTTAGCTTTTATTAGTCATTGCGGGCTTGACCCGCAATCTTATTTTCGCAAAGATAGATTGCGGCTCGGTGGCCGCAATGACGACAACAGCGAAAACTCATTCACTCCGCTCTTCGCACTCCACACTCCAAACTAAAAGAGAAGTTTAAACTATGGTTAAGAAAAATGATCTCAATTTCAAAGTAAGCCTGATTATCACGGCGGGTTTTATTCTTTTGTGCGCAGCCGTATATGTTGTAACGAACGCGGGCTACTCAAAAGACGTGATACTGCAGAAGGCGAACGCCTTTTATTCCGACGAGCGTTACTTTATGTCGGCGAAATATTTTTCTAAAGCTTTGTCTCTCGGCGCATCCGGGCCTGAAATATACAGAAATTATGCGGCGGCTCTCTTAAGGCTCGGCAACTATGACGACGCCGTAAAGTACCTTTTGCTTTCCGCAGAAGGCGATCCTGCTAATTACGAGACCTATTACTCTTTGGGCAATGCGTACTACCAAAAGGCGCGCCTGACAAACAGCGCGGGAAAATTTGAACAAGCCGCTTCGTATCTCGAAAAAGCGGCCTCGCTGTCTCCCGAGACGGAAAAGACTTATCTTCTTATAGGAAACTGCTACAGAAGTTTTGGACAGCAGGAAAATGCGCGCGCGTGGTACAGAAGAGCTTTGCTTTCCGGAAATTTCAGCCAGGCCGGGTTTTACAATCTCATCGGTCACACTTTTAAGGAAGAAGGGCGGTTTAAGGAAGCGATAGACTATTATACGAGAGCGGTAACCGCAGACTATTCTTTTGTCGCCGCTTACTGCAATATCGGCGACATGTACGTGAAACTCAACGATTTCGGTTCGGCGCAGCTCTATTATGAAAAAGCAATATCGGTAAATCCGGATTTTGCCGCGCCGTACGTAAAAATAGGAATGCTGCTGGCCGAACAGAATAAGCACGACGAGGCGGTTCCCTGGTATCTTAAAGCCTTATCTAAAAATGCCGACGACGAAAAGGCAAACTATCTTCTCGGCACGGCTTACAACGAGATGGGAAGAAAAAGCGATGCCGTCGAGTTTTTGAAAAAAGCCGCATACCTCGGCAGCGACGAAGCGGTTTATGAACTTAGAAACATGGGAGTGGATTTGAGATAACGGAGATGCGGGGATGCAGAGAGGCAGAGATGCGAAGTAAACAAATAAAATACCCCGTCAGAAAACGGAGTTTACACTCGAGTGTCTAAATCGGGTGTTTTCTGCCACCCCTTTAAAAAAGGGGAATTAACGACTTTGCCGTTACCCCGCATCCCTGCCTCTCTGCATCCTTGCATCGCCGTTGTCCCGGAGGGACTGTGTTTTACAAAAAGAAATGGATTTTTTTAATTATTCTGTACGCGTTTTGTCTGGCGCTGTATCATTTTGTGAACAGACAGCTTATGCTGACGGGCGTAATGGCCGGAACGCTTGCGGGTTCGCTTTTGCTGTTCGGGATTATAACCGCAGTTTGTTTTGCCGCCGCGCTTATTATTGCCGTCATATCAAAGTACAGTTATGCCGTATGGTGCGGGATATGCAAAGTTAAACCCAAGCCCATGCTTCCGAAGACTTTCTGGAGCATATTCACCGCGCTCTGTTATTTCGCGGTATTTGTTGTTTTTTTTAAGATGATAGAGTATTGAAATAAGCCTTTATAATTTTTAGCCATTGCAGTTTAGCCGTGTCTTTTGCCGCATTTTGCACGTCTATGAGCGTGGGATTTTGGCGGATTATTCAAATCCGGTTGTCTGAGCAAAATACCTTTAAATCCGTTATCTCATTTTGCGAGTTCCGGATTTGCCGCGAAAATCATAGCGAATGTGCAACTAGCGGCGGCGTTTTTGCTTACTTTTGTCGCCGGACAAAAGTGAGGCGGAGGTTGGGAGGCGCAGCGCTCCCTAAAAAAATGGAAAAAGAACTATATGCAAAAACATTGAAAACGAGAGAGCCGGACGGGTTGGTTTTTCTTGATATTGAAACTTCGGGTTTGGATTGCGCCAAAGGCGCGAAGATAGTTGAGATAGCCATGCTTAAAATGTCCGAAGGCGTAGAAAGCAGGTTTGAAACGCTTGTAAATCCCGGGCAGCGCATACCCGAAGAGTGCTCAAAGATACATTCCATATACGACGATATGGTGAAAGACTGTCCTTCTTTTTCGCAGATAGCCAAAGACGTGCTCGACTTTATAGGGACAGGCACCGTCGTATGCCATAACGCAGCGTTTGATCTGACGTTCGTTCATAAGGAGCTTGCCGAAAGTGGAAGGCACACAAGCGGAATCTATTACGTCGATACTTTGAAGCTTGCAAGGCAGTATTTCTCTTTCAGCTCCAACGTCCTCGGAAATATTGCCGACGCGATAGGAGTCGAAGTGGAAGTGAAGCACAGGGCTATGGCGGACGTCTTAACGATGTTTTCGGTAGCCAAATATCTGTTTGCCAATATGTTCAGAAAAGGAATAGACACGATTGAACCCTCTTTATTCGAATACCAAGCAGGTATTGCCTGCAAATAAAATTCTGCCTCAGATTGCGGCGGCATTCAAAACCTTATCTTCTTCAAGGCTGTTTCCGTATGTA
>WQUP01000043.1 GCA_009782015.1 Endomicrobiia bacterium
CCCGACGCCTGATACGTATGTTTTGCTCATTTGCTTACTGCTGTCAAAAATTCATACCAGTTTTCTTTGTTTATTGTTTCCGCGCTCGCGTTTTGATAATCCGAAAGAAAATTTTTGGGCTTTTTGGCTTTTTCTTTATTGAATTTAAACTCGTATCCGTAAAGACGTCCGTCATACTCCTCCACATAATCGACTTCCTCTCCGGAGAAAGTCCTGTAAAAATACTGGTTTAAATATTTATTGTTGACCTGATTTATTTTTTTTCTTTCCACTATGCAAAAATTTTCCCAAATCGCTCCGGCGTCGGCTCTTAAGTCGAGCGGGGCAAAAGACTGAATAAGCGCATTTCTTATTCCTAAATCATAAAAGTAAATTTTTACGGACTTGGATATTTCTTTTCTTTTATTCCTGCCGAAAGCGCGGAGTTTAAATATCACAAAACATTTTTCAAGCAGATCGATGTATTTGTCAACCGTCATTGAACTCATGGCAAGTTTTTGTCCAATTTCATTGTACGAAACTTCGCTTCCCACCTGCAAAGCAAGCAGTTGAAGTATCTTTAAAAGCTGCTCTGAACTTCTCAATTTTTCGTGAGCAAGTATATCCTTATAAAGATAACTGCTTGCCAGAGAACTTAAAAGCTCGACGGCCTCGTCTTTCGGCTTGTCAAAAACGCGCGGGTACATTCCGTACGTCAAAATATTTTCAAGTTTCGAAGACGCTTCGGCAAAACCGCCCCGGTCCGATATTTCTTTTATCGAAAACGGATACAAAATAAAAGACAGCGCCCTTCCAGTAAGCGGCTCGGATATTTTGCTTGCCAAATCGAAACTCGACGAACCTGTCGCTATCACTTGCACACTGGGAATAGTATCGTAAATAATTTTTAAAACCAGCCCGATATCTTTCACAGTTTGTGCTTCGTCCAAAACTATCATTTCATTGTTTCCGATCAACGCGCGCAGTTCCGCGTCATTTGTGGTTTCAAATGCGGTTTTGATGTGACTGAGTTCACAGTTAAAATATGCGGTTTTTTTTGAAGTAGAGTATTTCTCAAGTATTTGCTTGCTAAGCGTGGTTTTGCCGACCTGCCTTGCCCCGTAAATCAATATTATTTGATTTTTAAAAAGCCATTTTTCTATGACAGGCTGCAAATCTCTTTGTATCATTGCCTAAACCTTATTATAATTTTTTATGATAAAACTTATAATTAATTATAAATTTTATCAATAATTATTATATTATTGTACTTTTTTAGCATTTTTTGTCAATATAAACTTCCCCGGCCATTAATGTAAAAATTGTCGCAATAACGTTATCTTTGACACAAATACGAGATTTTCAATAAGCGAATTATTTCAAAGTTTTTTGTTTTTGCGTTAAGTGCTTATAGTTTTCTTTGCTGGCAACCTTTTTTCCGCTTTTACGTTCTAATTCTTTTCTGGCGTTTCCGGCGATTGTTCCACCTTCGACGGCGGCTTTTTTGTTCTCGATAAAACCCTGCGCGTTTTTGTTAACTGTTATCTCTTTTGTCGAAGCCTCGCCAAGCATTGAAAATATAAGTTCCAAATCAGGTAAGTTAATACAGGGGGGTGGCAATTTGCATCCACCCTTTAAAAAGCTCGGGATCTCTGCGGCGCATATCCTTTAAATAACCGTCAGGCTGCACAGAATCAGTCAAGGCCGCGACAACATCAACAATAGCAAACCACCATTCGCCATTATGCAAAGTCCGCCTGATTTCACGACTTTCAAAAACTACTATCTTATTGAAATTTTGATTTTCAGACATATAAGCTCCGTTATGACTTTCTTGCTTAGCTGTGGCGAGACGTTGTTTTTGACACAATATTGCCAAAAGTTTTATATTTTATACTTTGTATTTGTGTCAAAAACAACGTCTCGCTGACAAATGCAGCAGTTACATTTAATACCGGAAACATGAGTCTGCCATTTATCATGCCCAGGCTCCGCGCAAGGCATTAGTTATAAATATCCATAAAAAAATATTTGCCGGTAGCTCAGCAGCAATTACATATTTAATTTCTTTCAGCTCGGCATTTTTATTCACATTCATAATAATCATGTATCCGCCAAGCGCAATCAGAAAAAAGAACAGTATTCCGCACAGAATGAAAATAGATTCATTACCGAAAGGTTCCCCGCCCGGCCCGAAAGCAGATGTCATCAAAAAAATATAAATAACAGGAGCAATGAAATTAAACACGCCTGCACCTAATACAGAAAAGATAAGCCTGCCATTTATCTTGATACCCGCTTTCATAAAATATATAAAAGGCACAATAAAGCAAGCAACGAAAGAAAGTATTAGTACGCCAATAAGAACAGAATAGAATCCCATAAAACATTCCTCTCATCTGTTATACAGTTATGTCTATTTCTGAACAAATATCAAACATAAGCATTTATCAAATTCTCCAACTTCGCTTGCCTGTCTCCGTCGCGTTTGTATAAAGGCGTTTTGTCTTCTTTGTTTGCTTCAAGCTGTTCTTCAAAGACGGCTCTGCCGTCATATTTATAATAAATTCCTAAACCTAACTTCCCTTCCCGCGTGGCAAGGGCGAATGCGGCGTTTCTGTCGGCGGGGTTGTGGTTTTCTATATAATAGGTGTTTTCCTTAAACCAGGCTGCCGTGTTGATTTTATTAAAGCTTACGCACGGCTGCAGAATGTCTACAAGCGCGTAGCCTTTGTGCAGTATTGCCTGCTTTACTATCTCTTTTGTCTGCTCCATGTCCCCGCTGAAAGCTCTTGCGACAAAAGTCGCGTTGAGCGCTATTGCGACTGCCAGCGGATTAAAGGGCTGTTCAAAAACGCCGTCAACCTGGATGTTTGATTTCATGCCGACTCCGCTGGTAGGCGAAGCCTGCCCTTTTGTCAGCCCGTATATCATATTGTTGTGAACGATGTTTGTGATATCGGGGTTGCGGCGTATAGCGGCCATAAAATGGTTGCCGCCTTCGCCGTACATATCGCCGTCGCCGCTTTCGGCTATTACCGTGAGCTCCGTATTTGCCGCTTTGATTGCAGTTGCCGTCGGCAATGCCCGCCCGTGAAGCCCGTTGAAGTAACTTGCCTTCATATACTGGGGCAGTTTAGCTGCCTGGCCGATGCCGGAGACCATGCAGAGATTATCCTGAGAAATGCCGAGCTCGGAAAGCGCGGTTTTTATAATGTGAAGTATCGAATGGTCCCCGCAGCCCGGGCACCAAGCGTTGTCTATGCCGGGCATATCGTAAATATTAGCCATTATCCTGCCTCCGTTTTTTTCCGTCAACAACCGCGCTGTGACGTTAAGGTCATTAAGGACCTTAAAGACCTTAAGGACTTTAAGGAACAACTACAGCTATAAAATCTTCCTCAACTCCTCAGCGGCTTTGTCGGCGCTGAAAGGAAGGCCGTCGTATTTGTGTATGTGCCCGGAAGATTTAAAACCCGTAACGCTGCGCACCAGAGTTTCAAACTGGCCGTTGGCGTTGTTTTCAACAAAGATTATCTTTTTTGCGCGCTGCAGATAATCGCGCGTGCTGCGCGGGAGCGGGAACACCTGCTTAAAATACAGCACGGCCGTTCGGCCGTAATTTAGAAGGGCGAGCGCTTCTTTCAGCACTTCTACCGTCGAGCCCCAGCAGACTACTAAATTTTCGTAGTCGCTTGCGCCGTGGAGTTCCGGCTCTTCGGCTTCGTTGAGTATGAGGTCATATTTTTTAAGGCGTTTTTCGTGCATAAGCACGCGCATATTTTCGCTTTCGGTTATGCGGCCTGTTTCATCGTGCTCATCGCTGTCTGCGCAGGCAACTCCGCTGCCATAACCAGGCACACCTCTCGGGGACACACCATTCGGGGTGATTTTATAACGGACGTAATCTGGAGAAGTTTTAACTATGTTTTTTATTTGCGGCTCGGGAACTTTAAAAGACGGGCAGGTGAAAAGAGAATCCGTAATATACTGGTCGCTTAAAATAAAAACGGGAGTCTGGTATTTATCGGCTATGTCAAAAGCTTTCCCTGTCATATAGAAACAATCCGAAGGATTGCCGGGGGCGAAAATCGCCCTCGGGAACTCGCCGTGTCCGGCGTAAAGCGCCAAATCCAAATCCGCCTGCTCAGTCCTTGTCGGAAGGCCCGTGGCGGGGCCCGGCCTTTGCGCGATATGTATGACTACCGGCGTTTCCGTCATTGCGGCCAGGCTTACGCCTTCGCACATAAGCGCAAAACCGCCGCCGGAAGTCGAAACCATGCTTCTTGCGCCGGCGTATCCCGCGCCGACCGACATATTTATCGCGGCGATTTCGTCTTCAGCCTGCTCAACCGCAACGCCGAACTCTTTTTGGCTTTTTGCCATAAAAGCAAAAACGCCGGTTCCCGGCGTCATCGGATAAGAAGATATAAAATCGCAGCCGCCTGCAAGCGCGCCAAGTCCTATGGCGTCAGCGCCGCTTAAAAGCATTTTCTCGCAAGTCTTTTCGTCGCGCGCCACTTCTATTTGCACGTCTTTTAAAATCATTTCGGCTATTTCATAGCCTTTTTTCCCGGCGCGGATATTGGCATTTACGATTTCGTCGCCTTTTTTGGAAAAACTGTCTCTGATAACTTTTTCAAGATGTGCGAAATCAACTTTAAAAAGTCCCAAAATCACGCCGCTGGCGATTATATTGGAATAAATCGCGCCGCCGATTTCTTTTGCGTACTTTGAAAAAGGAACGTCGATAATATGCTTTTCCGTTTCGCCTACGGCTTCTTTGTCGGCGATGATTGTAGTGTCGTTTGTGATTCTGCCGTAGAGATGTTTAAGCGCATCTTTATCAAGCGGTATGCAGACGTCTATTCTGTCGCAATAACAATTTTTCGGAGAACTTGAAACTCTGATCTGGGTGGAGTTGCTGCCGCCGCGTATGCGCGACATGTATTCTTTTGAAGTGAAAAGGCTGAAACCTGCGGTTTTAAAGATTTTAGAAACGACATTTTCCACGGTCTGAACGCCCGCGCCCGCCTCGCCGCACAAAACCACGCTTACGTCGTCTTTGTAAACTTTAGGCATTTTGCCTCCACAAAAAAGATGCGAGGAGGCGAAGATGCGAAGAGGCGGAGTAACGACAACAGCAGATTGCGGGTCAAGCCCGCAATGACGGTCATGTCGTTGCTTTGCCTCCTAGCATCTTAGCATCCTCGCATCGCAGTTCTAGTAGTTTTCCGCCAGCTCTTCCATGTACGCTTTCGGGTGCAGGCATGCCGGGCATGTTTCCAAAGCGGCTTTGCCTTCATAGACGTAGCCGCAGTTGCGGCATTTCCATCTTATCGGCATATCTTTTTTAAAAACTCTGTCGTTTTCAAGGTTGTCGCGCAGCTCGATATATCTTGCCTCGTGGTGTTTTTCAACTTCCGCGATAAGCTTAAAGCAGGCGGCTATTTCCGGGAAACCTTCCTGCTCGGCGACTTTGGCGAATTCCGGATAAATCTTGGAATGCTCTTCATTTTCGCCGCTTGCAGACGCTTTGAGATTTTCAACGGTGGATCCGATTTTTCCCGCCGGATACATTGCGGTTATTTCAACGGCTCCGCCTTCCAAAAATTTGAAAAATCTTTTAGCGTGCTCTTTTTCGTTTTCGGCGGTCTCCGTAAATATCTCCGAGATTTGCTCAAGCCCTTCTTTTTTGGCGACAGAAGCAAAAAAAGTGTATCTGTTTCTGGCCTGCGATTCTCCGGCAAAAGATTTAAGCAGATTTTGTTCCGTTTTTGTTCCTTTAATGGATTTTGACATTTTTAATACCTCCGGTATAGTTTGAAGTTTGGAGTGTGGAGTGTGAAGTGTGGAGTTGTTGTGTTCGGCCTGTAATCGTCATTGCGGGCTTGACCCGCAATCTCGTTTTCGCAAAGACAGATTGCGGCTCTAAGGCCGCAATGACGACAACTGCGAAAACACATAAACCCCACTCTCCACACTGCCTTTAAACTCCACACTTTTTATTGTATTGCCGTCTCATTGTACCATCTGCCGTGAAGATTACAATTTTCTATTATCTGTATTTTTCCTTTTGTGCCGTCTTTAAGATGCACAACGGCGGCGGGATTTACGTTTGGCGTAAGCATCATGAAGCCTATGAACTTATTTTCGTGATAGAAAGTTATCGACGTTATAAAATGCTCCGGAAGCATAGGGTGCGTGATTTCTCCAACTTTCGCGTGCACGTCTATGCAGCCGGCTCCGGGTATCAGGCCGCACTTTTCGACCACCAGTATCGAAGGAATGTGCTTTTTTTCGCTTTCGCCTTTTTCCGCCTTAAAATCAGGCATTTTATAAGCGTCTTCTTTTTCCTCAAAATCGTTCTTCGTATGGCAAACCGGGCAGACGTCTTTGTTGCCGTCCAACGCTACGTAACCGCAGACTTTGCAAACTAAACCTTTCATGAATCCCCCTTTTTTAACGGCAGAGTGGAGAGTGAAGAGTGGGGAGTGGAGATACTACAACGACACCGCCTTTGCCGTATCTTCACTCCTCACTCTCAACTCTTCACTCTTTATTTTAACTGGTACGCCGAAACTTTCCAATTTCCGTCTTCTTTTTTAACGGCAGAGTGGAGATACTACAACGACACCGCCTTTGTCGTATCTTCACTCCTCACTCCACACTCTTCACTCTTTATTTCAACTGGTACGCCGAAACTTTCCAGCTTCCGTCTTCTTCTTTCATAAGTATTACCGATTCTATCAGCGCCTGATTGTTTAGGAATACGGAACCGTACTGAATTATGACATAATCGCCCTTGGGGCTGTTGGGCAGCTCCGGCGCGTAAAATATGTTGATTTCCGTTCTTTTTTTCGCGGCTTCAAGAGGCTTGCGGTAAGTCGTCA
>WQUP01000044.1 GCA_009782015.1 Endomicrobiia bacterium
GTGCGTTACTGACGCAGACGTGCAGTAAACAGAGGGGAAAAGGAGACAGTATGAAAAAGTTTATCGTTGTTGCAGCTGCCGTATTTTTTACGGCGTCGTTAAGTTCTAATGTGTTTGCGCAGCTTATTTCCACAGGAACAGAAGCAAATATTTCTGGTAAGATCGCCGATGAGAAGGCAAGATATTCCGCGCAAAAGGTAAAAATTGCCGATAGATACAGCAGGGAAAAAGCAGCGCTCGAACAAAAGCTTCAGTCTCTTGAAGCGCAGAAAGCCGCCGACGTAAAAGACAATAATACCGCAGCCGCAAGCCAGAAAGATGCGGAAATAGCGGCAATCAAAGAAAAGATTGCAAATCTGCCGTCGTCAAACGCAAAAATAGCCGATGAGAAGGCAAGATATTCCGCGCAAAAGGCAAAAATTACAGATAGGTACGCTCAGGAAAAAGCCGCGCTTCAGCAAAAACTTCAGTCTCTTGAAGCGCAGAAAGCCGCCGCCGTAAAAGACAACAATACCGCAGCCGCAAGCGCGACGGATGCAAAGATTGTCGCCGTTAAAGAGCAAATTGCAAATCTTACCTCAAAGACCAATGCGTACAAACAGGACGTTGCTGACGTTAAAAACGCTCTCGGCGCAACGCAGACAACAAAATAAGGAAACAATGATAAATGGTTGACGGTTAATGGTAAATGCAGGAGCGGCGAAGCCGCAATAACAGTTGCGCGCAAAGCGCGCTCATAAATTAACCGTTAATCATTCACCATTGACCATTGTAGTTAAAAGGAGCAGGAAAATGGAAAAAGAAGCTAAGATGTACTATGAAGCCGACGCAGATTTAGGTTTGCTTAAAGGAAAGACAATAGCTGTTCTCGGATACGGAAGCCAGGGGCACGCGCACGCTTTGAATCTTAAGGATTCCGGCGTGAACGTAATCGTTGCTCAAAGGCCGGGTTCCGCCAACCATAAAAAAGCCGTCGAAGACGGCTGGAAGCCGGTAAGCATCGCAGAAGCCGTTAAACAGGCCGACTGGGTGCACATACTCTTGCCGGACGAAGTGCAGAAAAAAGCGTGGGAAGAGGACATAAAGCCTAACATTAAAAAAGGCGCAGTGTTAAGCTTTGCTCACGGATTTAACATTCGTTATAAGAGAATAGTTCCGACTCCGGATTTGGACGTAATAATGATAGCTCCCAAAGGTCCCGGCCATTTGGTGAGAAGGCAGTACGAAGAAGGAAAAGGAGTTCCCTGCCTTATAGCCGTCGAGCAAAATGCAAGCGGCAAAGCGAAAGAGCTTGCTTTGGCCTACGCAAAAGGCATAGGCGGAACCAGAGGCGGCGTTTTGGAGACGACGTTTAAAGAAGAAACCGAAACGGATTTGTTCGGCGAACAGGCCGTTCTTTGCGGCGGAGTCGTAGAGCTTATAAATTCAGGTTTTGAAACGCTCGTAGCCGCTGGCTACCAGCCGGAAATCGCGTATTTCGAATGCTGCCACGAGATGAAACTGATAGTCGATCTGATTTTTGAAGGCGGCATAGGAAGAATGAACTATTCCGTGTCGGACACCGCCGAATACGGCGAATATGTTACCGGAAAAAGAATAATCACCGACGCCACAAAAGCGGAAATGAAAAATGTTCTTTCAGACATCCAGTCCGGCAAATTCGCGGACAACTGGATCAAAGAAAACGAAGCCGGCAGACCGTTCTTCAAAAAATGCAGAGAAGAAATAGCCGCAAGGCTTATAGAAAAAGTCGGGGCGAGACTGCGCTCGAAAATGTCGTGGATAAAAAAATAGTTTTAAATACAGAGTGAAGATTGAAGAGTGGAGAGTGAAGATACGGCAAAGAAAATACCGTTTCAGTATCTTCACTCCTCACTCTCAACTCTCCACTCTGCCGTTAAGGTTTGTCTTTGTCTGCCATGAACTGTCGCGCTTATCATTTATGAAAAACTTTATAAAAAAACACAAGATGGTTTTAGCAATAGCGGCAACGGCGATTGTTTCCGTTATCGCTACTCTTGCCGCAGGTCCCCTTTCTGCGCAGGAAGAAACCAATTTTGAAAAAGTAAGCAAGCTGGCAAATCAGGGAAATATTGAAGCCCAATATAATTTGGCGCAAATGTATTCTTTGGGCCAAGGTGTAAAACAAAATTATAACCAAGCAAAATACTGGCTTGAAAAAATAGCGGAGCAGGGTTATGCAAAGGCTCAGTCCGGCATTGGAACCATGTACTACTACGGGCAAGGCGTAAAGCAGGATTATCAAGAAGCAGTTAAATGGTGTAAAAAAGCGGCAGAGCAAGACGAAGCGCCGGCTCAATCTATGCTCGGAGTAATGTATTATGAAGGTCAAGGAGTAAAGCAAGACTACGAGCAGGCGAAATATTGGCTTGAAAAAGCGGCGGAATCCGGCGATGCAAGCGCTCCGTATTTTTTTGGGTTAATGTGTTATGAAGGTCAGGCAGTAGAGCAAAATTATGATAAGGCAAAATACTGGTTTGAAAAAGCGGCAAAACAAGATAATGATTTAGCCAGGTACATTTTGGAAACGATGTATTATGAGAACCAAGGTGCAAAGAGAAGTTTTGATCAAATAAAATCCCAACTTGAAAAGAGCGCGGAACTCGAAGATTCTAAGGCTCAATATTACTTAGCGTTAATATACGGAACAAAGTTTGACCATAAACATGCGAAATATTGGCTTGATAAATCAGCGCAGCAAGGCAATGCCGACGCTCAATATTATTTGGGGGCATTGTATTTTTACGGACTCGGAGTAAAACAAGACTATAAACAAGCAATAACTTGGTTTGAAAAGTCGGCAGGTCAAGGTAATGCAAAAGCTCAGTATGCCTTTGCAAGAGCGTACTATTACGGGCAAGGAGTAAACCGGGATTATAATGAAGCTGTTAAATGGTTTGAAAAATCAGCGCAGCAGGGCAATGTGAACGCTCAGAGCGCTCTTGGAAGTATGTATTATGAAGGAAAGGGCGTAAAACAAGATTATCGGGAAGCTTTCAATTGGTATAAAAAAGCGGCGGAACAAGGAAATGCTTCGGTTCAAAATATGCTCGGATACATGTATGTTTCCGGGCAGGGTGCAGAGCAGAATTATCAAGAGGCTTTCAATTGGTATAAAAAAGCGGCCAATCAGGGTGACGCAAATGCTCAGATGGCTCTTGGAAGCGTGTACTACTACGGCAAAGGCGTAAGTCGGGATTATCAAGAAACTTTTAACTGGTATAAAAAAGCGGCGGAACAGGGAAATGCGCAAGCTGAAAATACACTCGGATATATGTATTTTCACGGGCAAGGCGTAAAGCAGGATTATCAGGAAGCTTTCAACTGGTACAAAAAAGCGGCGGAGCAGGGCAATGCAAACGCTCAGTATGAGACGGCAGTGATGTATCGCGACGGAGTCGGCACAGCTCAAGATTATCATGAGGCTGTACAGTGGTTTGCAAAAGCGGCCGAGCAAGGTAATGCTGCAGCCCAGTATGGTCTCGGAAGAATGTACTACACGGGGCGCGGCACAGAGCAAAACTATCAAGAAGCTTTCAACTGGTATAAAAAAGCAGCAGAGCAGGGATATGTATTAGCCCAGTGCGGACTCGGAATGCTGTACTTTGAAGGACAAGGCGTAAAACAAGATTATCGGGAAGCTTTTAAATGGACAAGTAAAGCGGCAGAGCAGGGAGATGCACCAGCTCAAGCAAATTTTGGAAATATGTATGATGTCGGACGAGGAGTAACTCAAGATTATCAAAAAGCTTTTTATTGGTATAAAAAATCGGCAGAGCAGGGAAATGCGATAGCGCAGTATAATATCGGAACGATGTATTATAGCGGACAGGGCGTAAAGAGAGACGAAAAAGAAGGAATAAAATGGCTTGAAAAATCAGCGCAGCAGGGAAATGCTGACGCGAAGAATGCTCTCGAAGAAATTAAGCGGAATAAAAAAAGTTAAAAAATAAAAACGGCGGAAGTTTGGAAAATGAGAAGCTTAGAAGTTGAGCAGCGGCGAAAATACCTCGTCAGAAAACATTGTTTTCTGCCGCCCCTTTTGAAAAAAGGGGAATTTACGGCTTTTTGTCTTTGCCAAGCTTCAAACTTCCAAGCTCTCCACTTCAAAAAGGTTATGTATGAAAACGCTTATTAAATTACTTGTTGCTTTGATTGTTATTGCAGGCGCAGCTTATTACTCGCTTAATATGGTGATGACTGCTGTGGTGCACTCTAAAAAAGAGGCGGCGCTTCCGGATGTTAAAGGCAAAAGCATTGCCGACGCGCTGGACACGCTTTCGGCTGCGGGGTTTGGCATGAAAAAGGAAGGCGAAGAGTTCAATCAGAACGTTGCGCCGGGGGTTGTTCTAAGGCAGAGCCCGCCGGCGGGGATGAGCGTAAAAGAAGGGAAAGTCGTAAAAGTTACTATAAGCCGCGGCAGCGAGATGATATACGTGCCGGATCTCGTCGGGCAGACCGTGCGCGCGGCGGACATTGCGTTAAAATCCGTAAAACTTATGATGGGCGAGATATCGAGACAGTATTCGGCGACGGCTGAAAAAGGCATGGTTCTTTCGCAGGATCCGGCCGCAGGAACTGCCGCGGATAAAGACGCCGTGGTAAATCTCGTTATTTCCGACGGTCCTCAGCCCGCAGGCGCGGCTCAGGCAGATTCTGCCCGGAGCGATAAATGAAAAAAATTCTTGTAGCTCCTTCCATACTTTCCGCGGACTTTTCTGATCTCGCAAAAGAAATAAGAATAATCGAATCCGCCGGCGCGGACTGGGTTCACATAGACGTCATGGACGGGCACTTTGTGCCCAATATTACCATAGGCCCCGTAGTTGTTAAGTCGTTTAGAAAGGTAACGAAGTTACCCTTTGACGTGCATTTGATGATAAAAGAGCCGGAAAAATATTGGAAAGAGTTTCAAAAAGCCGGCGCAGATCTCATAACTTTTCACAGTGAAATATCCGCCGACAAAAAAAAGCTCGCGCAGGAAATAAGGTCAGCCGGAATTAAAGCCGGCATTTCTGTAAAACCGGCAACGCCGGTTTCCGAAATAGAAGATTTGCTTCCGTTTTTGGATTTGGTTCTGGTCATGACGGTTGAGCCGGGTTTCGGCGGGCAGTCTTTTATGTGCGATATGCTTGCGAAAATCGCGAACTTGAGAAAGATAATAGACAACAATAAATACGCCTGCCTCATAGAAGTTGACGGCGGCATCAACGCTTCAACCGGCGCGCAGTGCGCGCAGGCAGGGGCTGACGTTTTAGTCAGCGGAAATTATATTTTCACGGCGCCGAATCCGAAGGAAGCGATTTGCTCTTTAACTACAGGTAACAATTAACAAATAACAATTAACAAATAACGGCGGCAACTTCTCTTTTTCTGTGTCGTTGTCATCCCCGAGTGTTTTTGTCGGGGATCTGCCGTTTGTCTTTCTTCCGTCACCCTGAAAGGACAATGTCCTTGAAGGGTCTAGTCCTCTAGATTCTTCGGCGATTATATCGCCTCAGAATGACAACTGTTTAGCGCTACTTGTTAATTGTTAATTTTTTTGACGTTATTGCGTAACACGAAATTTAAAAATATAGGCATATAGAGGCAGATGATGAAAAAAGCGGTTGCGGTTTTATTTGGTTTGCTGATGTTTAATGCGGCGGCGTTTGCCGGCGGCAGCGAGTTGTTTTTATCTTTGGAAAAGGACGGGAGTTCCTCGGGTTTTGCAGCACGCTCCGAGGTTGCGGCGAAAGACGTTGAAAATAAAAATACGCCCGCGGCTTTTGATCTTGTCTCTTCAGTTCCGGGAGTTTTTGTTTCCAAGGCGGCATCGGTGATAAAGTCCGATATAAGCATAAGGGGCTTGGGAGACAGCGCGAGAAAGCTCGGGGTTTTTATCGACGGAAGGCCTGAGAAGATGTCCATATTCGGCTGCGGCGTGGCGCAGAGCATTTTATCCGGAAACGTTGACAGCATAGAAATAATAAAAGGACCGGATTCGGTACTTTACGGCTCGGACGCTTTAGGGGGCGTAATAAATATCGTAACGAAAATGCCGCAAAAACCTTTTGAGGCGTCGCTTGACGCCTCGTACGGAAGTTTCAATACGCAGAATTATTTTCTTTCCGCCGGCGGCAGGCAGGATAAATTTTCTTATTACGGCTCGGCAAATAAAGCGTCAAGCGACGGCTACATTAAGAGTTCAGGCTATAACGCAATGGATTACGGCGCTAAGTTTTCTTACAGGCCGGACGCAGAAAGCGAACTTTCCGTCGGCGGAAAGTACTTTGACGGCAAAGAGTATGAACCATCGGCCAGAAGGCCAAACGGCGCGCCTGTTCAGCCGTCGTGGTACGATTACAAGAGAGGCGGCGCGGATTTAAGATACAAACGCAGTTTTGAAAATATTAAAGCCGACATACTTCTTTTCGGCGATTTCGGAGAGCATTTATTCTCCGACGCGTTTCATTCCAAAGATTCGACCTTGGGAGCGTTTGCCCGTTTCTCAAGCAATTTTTTTGACGACAAAAATACTTTAAAGTACGGCGCGCAATACAAATATTCCGACGGCAAAATCATCGGCGGAGGATTCCCTTACAGGCTCGGCGAGTGGGACAAAAACGAATTTGCCGTATTCGCGCTTGACGAACACGCTTTCAATTCTCAAACCAAAGCGTTTGCCGGCGTCAGATATAATCACGACGAGATTTCCGGAGACTTCTTTGCGCCGAGAGCCGGTTTGTCATACTCTTTTACGGATAAGTTTTCCGCGAAAGCCGTTTACAGCAGGGGTTTCAGATCTCCGCAGCTCAACGAGCTTTATACTCTCCAGTCAAGCAATCCCG
>WQUP01000045.1 GCA_009782015.1 Endomicrobiia bacterium
GTTAGCGACGTTAACGCCCATTTTGTATATCCAATGCGAAAGAGGAAACTTGATAAAAAAGTTTCCGGCATCTTTGGCGTTCAGCATGTTTTGGGGAATTGTGTAGAGGCCGTCATGCTCATTTTGATATTCGTGTTCGCAATAAAGCACGAGTTCGCCGACTTGTTTTCCTTTATAATAAAACGTGTATCTTGTCCTTGCAAAACCTTTCTGGATATCGGCGTCAAAGATTCTGGCCAAGTCTCCGGAGTCGGGATCGATGAGGCTTAAACCGGCGGCCTTAAGCTGCCCGCTTTCAAATAGCTTTTCTATCGCATCTTTCGCCTTATCCATGTCATTTCTGTCATTGACAATCACATGAAGGCCGAAAACGTCATGAATATTTTCTTTAATGTCCTCAAGCGTTATATCGGACGCTTTTGTTTTTTTCGAGCCGCTCTTATCTCTCCTGCCGGAAAGTATTTTTTCATATATGCTGTAGAGGCTTTTTACTCTTGACTTCACGCGGCCTGCGATTTCTTTGCCAGACATGGCTTTTTCAACGGCGGTTTTAAGGAGAGTCAAGTTGTCGTCGTAACGGTCGTATTTAGCTGCTGTTTCATTGTAGCGGCCATCCTCATCGCCTCCGATATACTTCTCAAGCAACGAGCGAATCCGCAGGTATGCGTCCGGTTCCGCGTATTCGAAAATAGTATTTCTCATATCCTCAAATACATCCACTCTGCCGATTCTTCTGGCAAGAGGTATGTAAACAAAATACATTGTCAGTTCGGCGGCGGTTTTTTCGTCCGAAACCGTTTTTTTGCCGGCTTCCGATAAAAACGCAAAGTATGAAGAGTTTGCCGTTTTTACCATTTCGGCCAAAGCTTTGGCGCCGGCAAGCTCGGAGAAAGGAGCGTTATTTTCTTCGTTTTCCGGGAATATGGCGTCTATGATTTTTTGTCTGTCGATAATATTTGCGGCCTTGACGGAATCTTCCAGGCTTTCTTCGAGTTCTTTCATATCCGTCTTTGCGGCTTCAGGCTTTAAAAAGGCTCTGATCCCGCTCTCGTCGAGCCCTTTTAGTTTATCAAGCAAAGCGCTTATGCCGGCGCCGAGATAATAATCGGCGATTTTATTTTCATCGAGAAGCCGCTTAAATCCGGGTTCATGCGCCTTTTTGGCGGCTATTTCGTCAACAGAATCCAAGACGTCAAAAAGTTTATCGGCAAAAATCGCATACATATCTTGAGGGCTTCTCGCCATTGCGAGAATAATGTCCATATAATTTTGTATCGCAAAATCGCCTTTTACCTTTGTGACAGGCGGCAGACTTCCGGCGCTGCGCAGAAGCGCGAGACTGGTCATTATCGGCGAAGCATTTTGTCCTTCGTTAAGCCCGAGTACTTTTGTAGAAATTTCTTCGTACGGTATTTCCGACAGCAGCAAAGCGACCGACATTTCCGGAGAATACTTGTTTCCGCTCCACTTTTCATATTTTCTTATCTTGTCTAAAACTTTTTCCAGCTGCTCTTTTGAATATCTTCCGAGCGCGTAAGAAACCGCTCCGGAATATTCTTTCAGTTTATTGAGGCGTTCGCGATTAACGGGAGAAAGTTTGCGCATATCCGCTCTGTGCGCGGCCGTAAAGTTTTTCAGGGTTTTCAAAGCCTCTTCTTCGGCTTTTGTCATAGCTGTCCATGAGTATTCTTTTCCCGCGGCAGCCTTTTGCTGTCTTGCGACATATAAAGTTCTTACGGCATTCTGTATTGCGTCCGCCTCGCCTTTATTTTTTTCCGCAAGCATGCCGCTGCCGTACAAATGCGCCAGCAAAGCCGTTGTTTCGCGCGGCACTTGAGAAATGTCGGTTATTTTACCGATATTTTTGAGAAGTATGCCCTTAAGCATTACGTCCAGACCCCTGATCGCCCATCTGAGATCGTACTGCTCCGACTTATCGTTGTAGGCTTGCGCATATACATTGCCAAAAAAAGTATTAGGCACGCTTCCGTTTTTTTTGTTATATGCCCCTTTGTTTATCATCTCAAAATAAGGTTCGCTGACTTCATTTATCAAAAAGGCTATGTCATCCGCCAGATTATCTCTTTTAACCGTCTCATCGCCTTTCTTATCTTTGTTAAGAAGAATTTTTCCCGTCTTTTCCATATAATTTTTGTACGCGGCGTTGCGTTCGCGGGACTCGGGGCTGTTGTCTTGCGCGGCGGGCTCAAAATCAAAAAAATTTGCAGCCGCACTCTCGTCCGACAAATCAGCTTTGATAAGATTTTCGAGAAAGCCGCCGTAAATGTCTCCGGGATATGTTATTTTCGGTCCGTTGGACAGATACGGATTGATTCCGGAGCGCGACAAAGCGTAATGATACAGCTGAAGGAAACCGTTGTTTTCCAGAACCGCCGCTATGTCTTCGTCGGCGGCTATTATGTCGTAGTAAATGTCAGAATTTGACGTAAAACTGCCTTTAGCCAGAGAACCGCCGGCAACTATGCTGTAATCGCGGCGGCTGACGGGAAAGTCCGGCAGCTGCGAGCGCACCAAATCGTCAACTGCAAGCAGCAAGCCCTTTACGGCTTTTTTATACTTTTCTTCGGCGTCTTTGCGCTCCTGCGCCGCCGCGGCTTTTTCACGCGCGTTTTTGCCGGGGTCATTTTGAACTTTCGCGTAATTCAGCACGGCTTCATCGTACTTCTTCCTTACTTTCTCCATATCATTTTTAAATTCCGAAGCCGCTTTTTCTATAGGCTGCCTAAGCGCAAAAAACTCTTCGGGCATTTTAAGCTCATCAAAAGGATACTCGTAAACGGCATTTATGCCAAGCCGCTTTGCAGACTCCAAAAGCATATCTGCTTGCTTCTTGTCGTATTCAACTCCTTTTCTGGCGGCTATTTTTACTTTAGTGTAACCGCTAAGCCTTGCAGCCGCCGGAATAAGCCACGCAGCGCCGCCCCACCCGTCGAGCTCATCTTGGGAAACGAACATCTCTCCCTTGCAATCCTCAATTTTGAGGCATTTCGCCTCTATTTTCCCAAGAAGCGAGGGCATATCTGAAATTTTTACTTTGTCCGCAGACGTTCCCGTAACGATTGCAAATATAAGAGGCGTAATGGCGCTGCTCATCTGAGGATAAAGTTTTTGTATCTTGATAAGCTCATACGCCATATTATTGGCCGTATCGGAATCCGCATTGATTCTTTCGATTACTTTGAAAAATGCGGCGGGATCTTCTTTGAGCAAAGCGTTAAGAGCGTAACAGAGGTATTTTGTGGTCTTGCCTTTAAGCGTTATTATTATGCCGGCCGCCTTTTGCGGATCGGTCTGCATGAACTGTTTAATATAATCGTTTGCGTTAAAAGTACGGCCGGCCGGTTCTTCGTTTTTTTTCGAAAACTTAACGGCGTAGAAAGCGTCAAAAACAGCTATGGGAATGACTCTCTGCGCGCGCGCGCCGTTTAAAATTTTTGAGATTTCGCGCAAAGTAAATCCCGTTTTCAAAATGTCTTCGAGAACTATTACATTTTTGCCTCTCACATCCCTCGCGCTTTTGGCGTTTAAATCGAATTTATGAGATGAAATATCATCATGGGCGTGCACGGCATAATAATTCATATAATCGCTTTGTTCGAGAAAAATCGTTTCAATTCCCAAATTTTTTGAAACTTTCTCGGCGAGTTGCTGCATTATATGCTCTGGCTCTGTCTTTCTTACGGCGATCACATACTTCTTTTTTTCATCCTTGGGAACAATGTCGTTATCTCTGATATAGTTCTCAATCTTTTCGGCGTATTCATTTATCGTCGATTCATCCCCGAGCCTGAGCATTACAAAATCGTTTTGAAGCTTTTTGTCCATATTTTCAAAAGAATCTATTTCCTCCACATAACGCCTGACTCTGTAGTCTCTGTAGGATTTCGTTAAAATACTTTCTTGAAGCCCTTCGGCGTTCTTGACCAGTCCTTTCTGTCCGGAATATGTAGTCGGAGCCTCAGGATGAGAATCCATAAATAATTTAAAATATTCGGTTTCAAGAAATTTATGGAAATTTTCCGTTATTCTTCCCTCTTCTCCGACTTTGATGCTGTTGAGATAAGATGTGAATGCTTTGTAAATGTCGGTTTTCGAGTCAAACAAGGCTTCCTGCTCGTATAGTTCGTGCTGTATCAAATCTTTTAAATCATTTTCCATATCGGCCTTGCTGCCTCCCTTAAGAGTTTCCAGGTAGGCCGAATCGATATAGAGCGTTGCAGTTTTTTTATCGTCATTTGCGGCAAGCGCGGCGAGACAATATCCGCCTTCGTTGATAAAACTGCCGGAAGGGAGTATTTCTACTTCCACGCCGTTGCAATAATAAGAAAGCTGAGCTACGGCAATATTTTTTATAGTTTTTAGCAGCTCCGCGTAAGCGTAGTTAACATTGAACGTCCGAGACATTGCTGCCGCTATAAACTCGCCGAGTTTAGACGGATTAAGCGAAAAGAATTTGTCGTAGTCAAAGCTTTTATCCAAAATCTTTTCTTTTATCTCATCTCTGCTGCCGCCAAAGCCCACGTAAAATGCCAAGTTTACAAACTCATTGTATATATTGTCCGACGCTCCAAAAGTCGCGCCGCGCAGAATAATCCTAACCATTGCCGGAGTAAGTTTTCCGAGAGTAGTAAGATTGACGCCGGGCTTTACCGCGGAAGAATCCGTTTCGGGAACGTAATATACGGTTTGTTCTTTGTCGTTTGCGTCGATATATACTGCAGACTGCCGGCCTGTTTGTTCGTCATACGAGTAGGAAACTATTTTTTTGACGGCGCCGGAGCCTTTCGCAAGCTCGGGCCTTGCGGAAATAATATCTTCGACTTCCTTTTTGACGTCGTAAGAGAGCAGATCTTTTTCTTTATAGACCGCATCCATCACTCTTTTGGCAAACTCGGCAAATACGGCTTCGTTTAAACCCGGAACCTGAATGGCGCTGTTTTCCGCGTTGGATATGGTTTTGGCGTATTCGACGTATCTGCTTGAATAATCTCCGGACGGAGAAAGAATGTTCGGGGTAAATGTTACGTTTGAAATCTGCCTTTTGCCTAAAATATCGTTTATTTGAGACGTATGAAATCCGCCGGCGATAACGACGCTTACTTTTGAGGGGCTTGAGAGAACGGCCTGCGCGCCGGCGCTTACGCCGAAAACACTTTCCAAATATATTTTTTCGGGAGAGGCTTGGCCGAACATTTTTTCAACAAACACTTCGCTTCTCTTTATGTTGGTATCGTTGAAATTTTGCGCGTCGCGCTCGGTATCGGCCAGAGCTTTAAAGGCGTTTTCCGGCACATACTGCGACATAAGGCTTTTATACTTTGAAATCTGCGATTTGTAATACTCGTATTCGTCCGCCGTGGCCGAAGCCGTAAGGGCTTTTTTGTAAATCTCTGAAAACATCGATATAAACATGATATTTTCGGAATTTTTATCTTCAAAATTTTTGGCGGAAAGCTCTTTAAACAAAGAGTCCTGCTCGCCGATAAGTTCTACGCGGTTTATCCTGCCGGCAAGCGCTATCGAAGCGGCAAACCTGTCGAGCTCCGGGTAGTTCCCGAGAGAAATCTGCCGCCTGTTTTTGTAAAGGTAATTCATCAGCGCCTGTTTGTCCTGCAGGTTATTTGAGGCGGAAATGAGATTTGAGTACTCTTTGTAGCTGAGCGTGTTTTTAAGGTTTGCAAAAAGTTTTGACATCTGCGCCTGAAGTTTTTTGCGGCTTGCGGACTGCGCCGAGCCGTAAGCTTCGGCGTAGAGCGAGATATTAGGATAATCGTTTAAATCTGCTCCGCTGCGGAGACATTCGCCTTTGAGATATTCGAAATACTCCGAATCTCCGATGCTTCCGCTGCTGCGTTTTGAGTAAACGTCAAAAAGTTTTTTCTGGCGGGAAGAGAAGTATTTGGAGCGCAGGCTTTCAAGCCTTTTAGCATCTTGCGCGACGAAAGATTCGGTTTCCGGCCTTTTTTCTATGAGTTTTGCAAACAGCAAAAGGTTTTGCGTGTAGAGTTCTTTATCTTCAAGAGGATTTACGGTTTTGTTATTTTTGGCGGCAAAATATTCCGCGCCGCTGAGGTTTCCGCTTTTAAAAAGCGCTTCAAGAAAAAGCTCGCCGTTTTTTTTGCCGAGGCTTGAAAAAACCCAGTCGAAATTGCTTTTTTCCGAAGCTCCCTCTACGTAAAGCTCCATATCGGGATACGTTTTGCCGAGTTTTTCAAGGAGACCGTAAATCTTGTTCTGGGCTTCGGGGTTAAAGTGCAGGTCTTGTATGTTTATGACGGAGACGGGGCTGTCTTTAAAAGAGGCGTATGTAATGCTTGCCAGCGAACTTACGGAATCAGCTGAAAATTTTTCTCTTGCCGCCGCAAAAGAAGAAGACGGCAGCGAAGTCGCCGCCATGCAAACCGCAAGAAACAATGAAAGCGCTTTTTTCTTCATGGTTTAATCCGTCAGCTAATGTGTCATCCCGAACTTGTTTCGGGATCTCGGAAGTTTACTTCCGCAACTCGTTTCAGCATCTAGCCGTTAAGAAACTGCAAGATCCTGAAACAAGTTCAGGATGACACCATTTTATAGTTTATCAAGGTATAATTCCGTTCTACTTTATTTCTATTTCGGTGAGAGCGTCGGTTTTACGGTTTCGTATTTCCACTTTGTCTATCTTTATTTTGTATTTGTCGGAATAAGTCTTTGTCTCTTCCTTTATCACGTTCTTAATGAACTCGTCAGTTTTTGAATCCATGTCCGCCGACACGTCAAAAAACA
>WQUP01000046.1 GCA_009782015.1 Endomicrobiia bacterium
TCTTAACTGCGGATGTATACCTACCAAGTTTTTGTGGCAGGCGCTTAAAACAAAACAAAAAATACAGAAATCGTCGGATTACGGCTTTAAGGCAACCTTAGAGCCTTTTTCTTTTGCGGATATAATTGCCAAAAAAGACAAAAGCATTACAAATATACGCAAAGGTATGGAGCTGATTCTTGCTTCATATGAAAATATTACGGTTGTCAAAGGCGCGGCATCGTTTAAGGATAAAAATACGCTGATTGTTAAGAGCGCTTCTGTTGTCATTCCGGAAAGTAGTAGTCCGGAATCTGCCGTAAATGCTGGATTGCCGCGGGACTTCGTCCCTCGCAATGACGAAAAACAAGTTGTTGCCGATAAAATTATTATAGCCGCCGGAACAAAGCCGTCCGCAGTCAAAGGTTTTGATTTTGACGGCGCAAAAATAATAAATTCTACGGACGTTTTAAATCTGAAAGAGCTTCCTGAAAGCGTTTTGGTGGTTGGCGGCGGAGCCATAGGGATTGAGATGGCGACGGTTCTTTCCGGGTTCGGAGTCAAGGTTACCATAGCCGAATATGAAAAACAGCTTTTGCCGAGTGAAGACGCTGAAATTTCCGCAGAGATAACGAAAAATCTTCAGAGGCAGGGCGTTGAAGTTCTGACTTCGTGCTCAAATGCTCTTGAAATGACTGATAAGTTTGAAAAAATCTTGATAGTCACCGGCAGAACTCCGGACAGCGGTTTAAATTTGGAAAAAGCCGGAATTGCTGTGGATAAAAAAGGCTTTGTGACGACAAATGAATTCTGTGAAACCAATGTTAAAAACATTTATGTGATAGGCGATATTGCGGGGAAATACCTTCTTGCATATACCGCTCAAAATGACGGCGCTGTCGCCGCGGAAAATGCTGTCTTGGGAAATAAAGTCAAGGCTGACAATTCGATAGTTCCTATGGCGGTTTTTTCTAATCCGCCCGCCGCATCGGTTAAAGTCAAAGATTTTGCGGATTATGAAGGCTTAGCCTTCGGCAAATTTCCGTTTACGGCAAGCGGGCGGGCGTTTATAGAAAATGAAAGAGCCGGCTTTGTTAAATGCGCCGTTGATAAAAATACGGCGAAGCCGTTGGCTTTTTGGATAATAGGCGCGCATGCCGATGAGATGATCAACACGGCCGCGGCTGTTTTAAAGAGCGGATGCATTGGCAGGGAAAGCATGTTTCATCCTTCGCTTGGAGAAGGCTTATTCAACGCTTATGAAGACGCGTTTGGCAAATGCACTGAAACGACAAGCAAAAAGTGACAGCACGGTTGTCATCCCCTAAATTCTTAATCGGGGATCTGCTGTTGTGTCGTATACTAAATAAGATTAAGACAATCTGGAAAGCTAACAAAAACGGCAGTTTTATTGCCTAGATTACCACGCCGAAAACAGAGTTTTCGGCTCGTAATGACAACGAAAAAAGGATAATCAAAATGAGAAGAACATATTTGTATGACGAACATTTGAAGCTCGGCGCTAAAATGACCGAATTCGGCGGGTGGGATATGCCGGTTCAGTACTCTTCCATAATTGACGAGCATAATGCCGTGCGCACAAGCGCGGGTGTCTTCGACACATCTCATATGGGAACGTTTATAATGCGCGGCACGGACAGTGGGGATTTTTTAAATAAAGTTACGCTCGGAGATATGAAGAATCTTCCTGACGGAAAAGCGAAATATTCTATGTTTTTAAATGAAGCTGGCGGCGTAAAAGACGATATAATTGTGTATAAGTTCGGCAACGAATATATGATGGTTGTAAATGCCGGCAATCTTGACAAAGACTGGGATTGGGTTAATAAGCATAAATTTCCGGACATGGAGCTTCAAAACAGAAGTCTGGATATTTGCCTTTTGGCGCTTCAGGGGCCGAAGTCGGCAGAAATAATGCGGCAGCTTTCCGAGACTGACGTTGCAGGCATGAAATACTTTACATGTTCTGAACTTAAACTTAAAAATATCAAAGCTAATTTTTGCAGGGTTGCGCGCACCGGATATACCGGCGAAGACGGGTTTGAGATTTTTATATCAAGAGAGCAGTCTAAAGATTTATGGGATGAGTTTTTGAAGCTCGGCGCAAAGCCATGCGGGCTGGGCTGCCGCGATACTTTGAGGCTTGAAGCCTGCATGCCATTGCACGGGCATGAGATAGATGAAAATATAAATCCCATTGACGCGGGCTTTGCCAAAATTATAAACTGGGAGCAGAATTTTATCGGCAAGGAAGCCTTGCTTCCATTTAAAGATAATCCGAAACGCAAGCTTATTGCGTTTGAGTGCGCGTCAGGAATAGCCAGAAACGGAAATAAAGTTTTTTCGAATGAAAAAGAAACAGGATACGTTACCAGCGGCACGTTTTCGCCGACATTGAAAAAGGCGATAGGATTGGCGCTTATTGACATATCGGCAAATGAGGAAAATCTTGAAGTTGAAATTCATAATAACAGGAGGAAAGTAAAAGCAGTAAAAAAACCATTTTACAAGAGAGAAAAATGAAAAAAATTATTTTGACTTTTGCGTTTTTATTTTTTGCATCTTGGGCCTGCTCCGAACAAATGATTGAAATTTCCGTGGAGATTACGGAAATAAACGAGAATAAATCCATACAGCTCGGCATCCAATGGCCGAGCGAAATTACCGCAACGGAGAACACAATACCTACCATCATCGAATCCGGCGCGTGGGAGAGAGTTACGGCTTTTTCCGCGACGCTTAAAGCTCTGGAAAGTAACGGAGCCGCAAAAATACTGTCCAAACCAAAACTTGTAACAAAATCAGGAACAAAAGCCAGATTTATGGTCGGCGGCGAAATTCCTATAGTTGCCACCGCCATAGGCACGTCGAAAATCGAATGGAAAGAGTACGGAATAATAATGGAGATTACGCCTACGCTGACATCCGATAAAAAGATTGACATAGTTTTGGACACCGAACTTTCAAGGATTGATTATAACTCGCCGGCTCAAGGCGGATATTATTCGCTTGCAAAAAGGCAGGCTTCATCTCACTTGCAGATAAAAGACGGCGAAACCATGGTGCTGGCAGGCCTTATCGAAACCACAAAAGGCAAAACCAGCGAAGGCATTCCGATATTGAGCGATATCCCGATTCTCGGCGCGCTGTTCAGCGTGAAGAAAAACAGCGACACAAAGACAAACGTCCTTATTTTTGTAACGCCAAAGCTGCTGGAGTAGAACGGCAGAAGATTAGAAGTTGGGAAGCTGAGAAGTTGAGCAACTGCCTTTTTGTCTTTGCTCAGCTTCTCAACTTCCCAGCTCTCCAAGCTTCAATTTCAATTGGAAATTTATATGAAATTCTCAAAAGGCCAGACAATGGTTGAGTTTCTGCTCGTGTTTCTCGTGCTGTTTGTGGCGGCGAGAGGGTTTTTGGTTTTGTATAAAAATGTTTGGAGTGCAAGATATAACAAGACAGGTATTTTTTCAGGCAAAGCCGCTGCCGCGGCAAAGATTGGCGGCGCAGGCGATGTGGATGCCCCTGTTATAGGCACAATAAAAACGGATTATGTAAAATGAATAACAATAACAGCGGACAATCAATGGTTGAAGCCGTCTTTGTCGTTTTTTTTACAACAATGGTTATGTTTGCGTTTTTGCAAATATGCATAATGGTTGTTGACGACATGACGGCAAACGAAGCCGCTTTTGTGGCGATGCGCTCCGCCGCCGTGACAATGAGGTCTAAAAGAGTAAAAGAGGCTACAGACCGCGTTAATACATATATGATGGTGTATTATCCGTTTTCAATAGCGGCAAATGCCATCGATCCGACCGGAGTCAGCAAACATTTTTTGAGCAGTTTTGTGTTTTCCGATGCAAAAACCGTAGATGACTATTACCACCCAAGTAATAATAACGAAAATGATAATAATGAAGAAAGCGAAATTAGTTCGGAGCAAGGCGGCGACGATGGCCCCAAAAGCGTGAAAGTTTACAATAACGGCAGATCACCACAATATAAAGATTATTCCGGCAATCTTATCGAAGCTAATACCGTGAAGTTTTATTATTACACCAGGGTTATGTTCGGTTCATTGGTTGCAAAAGCAACTTCCAACGCCAGAGGGACTTCTGATAATGATAGAAATACATTGCTTGCAGATCAAGCTGCCAGATTAGCGGGTATTAAGAGCGCAGGCGGTAATAGGCGTTATCAAGCGGCAAGAAACAGAATGGTACCGTCGCCCGATATACGCGAGTATGGGGATAAAGCATACCCCGGAGCAGAAAAATTTAAAAATTACAATTTATCCGAAGCTTATAAAGAGTTGACCGGCAACGGAGGCTAGATTGAAAGGCAGCAAAGGCCAAACATTATATTATTTTCTCATATTTACGTTCATTCTTGTTGTAAGCTGGGCAATGATGCTTAACATTGCAAAGCTTATAAGGGACAGAATGATTATGCAAAATTTAGCGGATAATACAATTTTGTCAATTGCGACTCATAAAGCAAGAACTATGAATTTTGTGGGAGCGTGTAATTATTTGATAGGTTTTTTGCTGAGAGTCGGTACAAGAGGCGAATTTGTCCAAATGCCGACTTATGGAACGGATATGGTTGCGTCGTTCCCGTTTGGAGATTGGCAGCCGCAATCCAATTCTGCGCTTTCTTCAGGAGTATCGGTGTTGAAGGATTCGGTAGATGCGGTTCAAAAGCTTCAAGAAATAGCTATGGTTGCTCATCTTGGATATATTGTTATGTCGTATAAAGATCTCGTAGATAAAGGATATGTACCGGTTATATTGCCATTTCCTATAAAACCGGAAGATTTTAATTCAGGTATGATAGAAAATCCCGGTTCCGGAATTATTAAAATAGCCGAAAGACATTTTGGTTTAAAAAGAAATATGAAAGGCATAACGTATAAGAAAACTGAAAACGTAAGTATTGAGATGATACATTACGTATATACGGAAATGTTAGGGCTTGAACTAAAAAAGATTTTCTTTGCACAAATAAGAAAAATTCCAGGCATCGGAAGCATTATAGGGATGCTTGGCGATAATTTAAATAAAATATGGGATGAAATAGAGAAAAAGCTTGGAATTAATATATCAGACTACACTGGCGCCCCGACTTTTGCTAAAAAAGACTATTCCTGGTATATAACCGCAGATAACTTTAAAGATCAGAAAATGCAGATTGCATTGATAAAAAGGAACGATGATAATAATAAGCCTCTTTTTTTTAGATGGCTGGGAATATCTTATCCAAGCATGTCTGTATTTTCAGCTGCGGCAATTTATAATACGGAAGGCAAGATGTTTCCCGAGAGAGAAAGCGAATTGATTGGCATGTTGTCTGCGCCGACTGAAGCTTTATTGCAAGTTCCGGTGACAGTCCAAACTGGGATATTATCAGCTCAACTGTCGGATATTCCCATTATCGGCGAGATTGCAGCTGCTATAGTAGTGATATATATCGCGGCATGCGATGCAAGCATGATGAAAATGGCTCATGACGGTATTGCCGATTCTCCTATAAATAATTATCTTAAGGCAAAAAATGGCGGTTGGGGCGCTCATTTAGTTCCGTATAAAACTACTAATAACAATGACGGCGATTAATAAGAGTGAGGATTTATGTTTGTCGTAAAAAAAATCAATAATAAAAAAGGCCAGGCTTTAGTAGAAGCGGCGTTGACTGCTCCTTTGATTGTTTTTTTTCTTTTTACGATAATATGGTTCGGGCGTATTATGCTTACGTGGCAGCAGCTTGTCAGCGCGGCGAGATACGGCACCGACTTAATTGCTTATACCCCTTATAATGAAGAAGAAATAAGAGCGGACGTGATGAATTATCTTTGCAGTGATAAAACTATAGGAAGAACTCTTAGTTCAAGTACTGTCAGCATAGATGAACTGCATATTTCCAGATTTGATACTATAGATTTTACTTTATTTGATTTTGGAGATATGAACTCATTCAACCCTATGGAAATTTTAAAAAAGGCTGAGGTTACGGCTAAATTCTTTAAAGATTCTGTAGTGCCGGATAAATCTTTTATTAAAATTTCATATAAATATAGAGTGCCGCCGATTTTACGCTCTGTTTCAGGTAATACGTTAGGAGAATATTTCGAGATAAGAGTGAAATCAGAAATTTTGGCCGGAACAGGCAGCCCCGGAGAAAATAGAAGATAAAATGGAGCTACAATGAAAAAGACTAAAGGAATCATTCTTGCAGGCGGGAAGGCTACCAGGCTTTATCCTATAACAAAGGCAGTCAGCAAGCAACTGCTGCCGGTGTATAATAAGCCTATGGTTTATTACCCGTTGTCAGTGCTCATGCTTGCGGGAATAAGAGAGATTCTCATAATATCCAACGAAGAGACGCTGCCGGCGCTTAAAAAGCTTTTTGGCGACGGGAAGAAGCTCGGGCTTAATATAGAGTACGCGCTTCAGGAAAAGCCCCGCGGGCTTGCCGAGTCTTTTATACTCGGGGAGAAGTTTATCGGCAAAGACAATGCGGCTCTTGTTTTGGGTGATAATATTTTTTACGGGCACGGGCTTTCAAAAATGCTCAAAAAGGCCGCGTCAAAAGAAGACGGCGCAACGGTGTTCGGCTATTACGTGAAGGACCCGAACCGCTACGGCATAGTTGAGATTGACGATAACGGCAAGGCTGTAGCAATTGAAGAAAAACCTGAAAATCCGAAATCTAACTGGGCAGTAACCGGGCTTTATTTTTATGACAATGACGTGATAGAAATAGCCAAAAACGTGAAACC
>WQUP01000047.1 GCA_009782015.1 Endomicrobiia bacterium
TCGATAAGAATACACAAAAACGCCGTTCAGAAACAGGTCTTCGACCTGTTGAATATTTCCGAAGAGTCGGCAAAAGAAAAGTTCGGATTTCTTTTGGACGCTTTAACATACGGAGCTCCGCCGCACGGCGGCCTTGCCATCGGCTTTGACAGACTCTGCGCGCTTTTGGCCGGCGAAGAGTCAATAAGGGAAGTAGTAGCTTTCCCTAAAACCCAAAAAGCGATATGCCCTCTTTCAAACGCCCCGGATGTTGTCAGCGAGAAACAATTGAAAGAGCTGGGAATAAGAGTCGTTGTGAAGCAGGCGAAGAATTAATAGTTAATAGTGAATAGTTAATAGTTAACGACAAAGGCAAAAAACTATTCATTATTAATTATTAACTATTAACTGGTCGTTAATATGGCTACCAAAAAAATATATCTTAACAACTCCGAAGAGGCGCTTGCGCTTTTGGGGAACAAAGACGAAAATATCCGTAAAATAGAAAATCTTTACGGCGTGCAGATTTTTGCGCGTCAGGATGCGGGAAGCGGAGTGTTTACCATTTCCGTGCGCGGCAGCGGACCGAAAGCCGACAAGGCTGTCAGAGAGATAGAGTTTTTGCGCGACAATGCCAGAGGGCTGAACTGCGTTCTTCCGGTTTACAGCCAGAAAAACGACAGTTCGTCCAATGACTATCTCTACACTTCTTACAGCGGCAGGATGATAACCCCGCGCTCAAATAACCAGAAAAAGTATATAGAAGCGATTTTTAAAGACGATATGGTTTTTGCCATAGGCCCGGCAGGCACGGGAAAAACTTTTCTTGCCGTGGCGTGCGCGCTGAAGATGCTCAGGCAGGGCTCTATATCGAAAATAGTTCTGACGCGCCCCGTTGTTGAAGCCGGCGAAAAACTCGGCTTTCTGCCGGGCGATTTATACGAAAAAATAAACCCGTACCTGAGGCCGCTCTACGACGCTTTTTATTACATGCTCGGAGCCGAGAGATTTAAAGCGCTCAAAGACGACGAAACAATAGAAATAGTTCCGCTGGCATATATGAGGGGAAGAACAATAGAAAAAGCCTTCATCATACTCGACGAAGCGCAAAACACGACTTCCGAACAGATGAAGATGTTTCTAACCAGAATGGGCATAGGGAGCAAAATAATAGTTTCCGGAGACAAAACTCAGATAGACATAGCTTCGCCCAAACAATCCGGACTTATCTCCGCCGAAAAAATATTGAAAACCATAGACGCCATATCTTTCGTCTATTTCGATAAAAACGACATTGTCAGGCACAAGCTCGTAAAAGACATAGTAAAAGCATACGAGGGGAAGACGGCAGATGCATAGGTTGTCATACCGGCAAAAGCCGGTATCCATGTTTGCAGTAAAGACATAAGGAATAAAAATTTTTTAGTAACAATAGATACCGGCTTTCGCCGGTATGACAACCAAGTTGTTTTTTATAGTCTGTCACTATGAGGGGAAAAATGAATCTGTATGACAAAGCAAGACATTGGATAAGGGCAGTGCTTCTTTCCATCGCAAAAGATCTGGGCGCGGAAAAAAGGCATGGGCCCGCCATCCGCAGTTCAAACAATATTTTTTCAAGTGAAATTAAAATTCCGGTTGCCGTTTCCGTAGTCATAACGGTTGCGGCGGCTTACTGTATGTTTGTTATGGGCATAGGATTGAGCTATAAAACGATGATTTCCGTAGCGATTTTCACGTTTGCGGCCGTGGCGTTTTTCGTTATTCACACCAGAAAAAAGGAAGGAGATATACTGACGGACAACGACGCCGTGGTATTGATGTGTCTTCTGTTCATACTCGGCATTCTCGTGCTTCAGATATCAAAAGAGTATCTGAGTTCGCTTATCTTCCCGATTTCAGCATTCGTCATGATGGCGTCTATGCTTTTGTCGAAGAGAATAGGGCTTTTATACGCCGTTATGCTGAGCATTTTTGCCGGCATGCTTGACGGGATGCGCTTTGACGGCTTCCTTATTATGTTCTGCAGCGGAATATTCGCCGCGTTTGAGAGCGGAAAAATCGTAAGAAGGGCGGATTTCATAAATACGGGCATCAAAGTCGTTGCGGTAAACGCAGCGGTAATTTCGATGTTTTACCTTTTACATGTCTATCTCGCGGAGCAGTATTACAAAAACCTCTGGTACGGCGTTTTAAACGGTGCGTTTGCCGTCGTAATGATGCTTGCGTTCATGCCTCTGTTTGAGAAGCTCTTCTCAAGAACGACAAACATAAAACTGATAGAGCTTGCCGACTTCAATAACCCTCTTTTAAAAAGGCTTATGCTTGAGGCTCCCGGAACTTACCATCACTCTCTTATGACTGCCGCGATAGCCGAGCAGGCTGCGGACGCGATAGGCGAGAATCCGCTTTTGGCAAGAGTATGCTCGTATTACCACGATATAGGCAAACTTAAAAATCCGGAATATTTCATAGAAAATCAGGGTGCGTCCCAGAACCCTCACGATCCGCTTACGCCGACGATGTCTAGTCTGATTCTGGCGTCTCACGTAAAGGACGGCATATCTCTGGCAAAAAAATATAACGTCGATAAAAACATAATAGACGCCATAGAGCAGCACCACGGAACGACCATGATGTATTTTTTCTACCATAAAGCTTTGGAAGCCAATAAAGAAACCGAAGTCGAGACTTTCAGATATCCTGGGCCCAGGCCAAAAACCAAAACGGCCGCGATAGTGATGATCGCCGATTCCGTCGAAGCTGCCTGCCGCGCCTTAGAAGAGCCGACCGCCGTAAGAATAAGGGAAACTGTTGAAAAGGTTATAAACAATAAGTTTACCGACGAGCAGTTTTCCGACTGCCCCATAACGTTTAAAGATCTGCACCTTATAAGAGACAGCGTTACCGCTACGCTTATAAGCATATATCACGCGAGGATAGAGTACAAAGAAACGACAAGTAACGGCAATTAATAGTTAATAATGAATAATTAATAAAGTTTGTCATTCTGCGCGAAGTCGCAGAATCTATAAAAATTGCGGGCTTAGCCCGCTCCAAAACTATTAATTATTAATTTAATTAAAATGAAAACCATAAATTTCACCAACTTTCCAAAGCCTTACTTGCCTGCCTTAAAAAAGGCCGCATTGCTCGCGCTTAAGGCCGAAAAAATAAAAAAGTGCGAGATCAATTTTATTATGGTTTCCGATGCGGAAATAAAGAAACTCAACGTGAAATACAGGAAAGTCAGGCGCATCACTGACGTGATCTCTTTTCTCGTGGTTCCGGAGAGCATGACGGGCGACATATACATATCCGAAGGCCGCTCTCGCAGGCAGGCTGAGAAGTATGCAAATACATGGCAACAGGAGCTTGCGTATCTCGTAATACACGGCATTTTGCATCTTTGCGGATATAGCGATTACGACCCGAAAAATAAAACCGAAATGTTTGCCGTACAGGATAAAATATTTAAATGCTTATTTTCATCGTAGAACTCATACTGCTTTTTCTGCTTCTCTTAATTTCGGCCTGGATTTCCGGGGCAGAAATGGGGATAACCAGCCTTACAAAATACAGAGTTAAAAAACTTATAGTGCAAAAGCCCCGTCTTTCCGGCATGCTTTCCGCGTGGCTTGAATCGCCGTATTATCTTCTTACCGTGATGCTCACCGTAAGCGTTATAGTGGATATGTGCATAAGCTTTTTGACGAGCGCCGTTATGATCGGCATCTTTTCCATGGTTCACAGGCATGCCGCGGAAATAACCGCGTGGATTGTAACTTCTTTTACGCTGCTAATTTTCTGCGAGATAGTGCCTAAACTTTATGCACGGGCAAACTCAGAAAAATTTACGGTTTTTTCAATCCCGTTTCTTTCAGGCATCGAGAAAATATTTAAGCCCGTTCTCTTTCCCGTTATAAAAATTACGGAATTTCTCTCGCCGAAAAGCTCGGTCGTTTCGTCAAACGAGCTCAGCAAGGAAGAGATTCATACGCTTCTTGCCGAAGGCGGCAATACCGGCGCCATAGATAAAGATACCAGCAGCATGCTTGAAAGGACGATGCGTTTCGGAGAGCTTGCCGTCAAAAGAATAATGACTCCGTTTGCCGACATAGAATCGGTCGATTTATCTTTGGACGAAGAAGAGTTTTTGGATAAAGCCGTGGAAACTTCAAGAAGCCGCATACCCGTTTACGTAAAATCAAAAGACAACATAATAGGCTACATCCATATAAAAGACATTTTATCGGCGTGGCAGGAGAATAAAGGCCGTTTCGTGAGATCTACGCTAAAGCCCCCGTATTTTGTCAGCGAGGATAAAAAAATAAGCGGCCTCCTGAAAGAGTTTCAGGAGGGAAAGACCCACATGGCTTTTGTCAAAGATAAAAACGACAACATAACCGGAATGGCGACCCTGGAAGATATTCTGGAAGAGGTAGTAGGCGAAATACTTGACGAGTACGAGCTGGAGTAACCGGAAGCTTGGAGGGCTTGGAAGTTTAGAAGTTTGGTAAAGCCAAAAAGCCGTAAATTCCCCTTTATCTAAAGGGGTGTCAGGCATAGCCTGACGGGGTATGGACGTTGCTAAACTTCCAAACTTCTAATCATCCAAACTTCAGCTTTTAAAAAAAATGATAACACTTATAATATTTAAAACCATCGTTTTGCTTTTCCTTTTAGCCGTTTTGGGCTTCTTTAACGGAGCCGAAACGGCTATCACCAGCCTTTCCTCAGCGTATTTGAGAAGAGCGAAAGAAAATCAGATAAGAAATTACCAATACATAGTTTTCTGGGAAACGCATACGGACGAGATTATCACGGCCATGATAGTGGGAATGAATCTTTCCGTCGTTGGCATGGGCGTGATTTCGGCTTCTCTGGTTCTGGATATCGCGGAGATTTATCCGCAAAATGCCGGTATTTTAAAACTTGCCGTTCCTATGGCGTCCATCGCGCTGGCTTTGATATTCGGCAATGTTTTTCCTAAAACTCTGGCAAGATACAACGCGGAAAAGATGGGGCTTTCCGTGCTTCCGTTTGTGGTAAAATTCGCAAAGAGAATAAAGTTTATCCTCAGGCTGTTATCCGGAATAGCAAACGCCATAGTGAGAATATTCTCCAAAAAAAGAGAGACCCTTTCCGTAAAAGCCGACGAAATAGATTTCCTGCTTTCAAACAAAAGCACCTCTCCTCTTCCGGCGGATTCCAGAGAACTCGTAAGCAACATTATGGACTTTTCTGAAAGAAGAATTTCGCAGGTGATGGTGCCGCGCTCGGAAATTTTCGCCGTGAACATCGCAGATAAAAAAGAAGATATTATCAAAAGCATTATCGAGAATAAGTATTCAAGAGTTCCGGTCTATAAAGGCAATTTGAACAATATTCTCGGAATAATTTACAGCAAAGATCTGGCAGCCGCATGGCGCAGCTCAGAGATAATAGTCCTTGAAGATTTGATTAGGCCGGCTCATTATGTTCCCGAAAGCGCGAAAATCAACAAAATGCTCAAGGAGTTTAAGACAGGACACCACCACATAGCCGTAGTAGTGGACGAATTCGGCTCTACCATAGGCATCGCTTCCATAGAAGACCTGCTTGAAGAAATAGTCGGCGAAGTCTGGGACGAATACGACATGAAAGAAAAATCCGCAGTTGAAATGGACGACGGATCATATCTCATACAGGCAAACGAACCCGTGCTTAACGTAAATAACGATCTCGGGCTTGGCATTCCCGAAGACGACTTTACGACAGTCAACGGATGGATACTCGAAATATTCGGCAGAATCCCCGAAGCCGGCGAAAAAACAATTTGGAAAGAGTGGGAAATAGAGATACAAGACGCAGGCCAAAAACGGGTGAACAGAATCATACTCAGAAAGACAGTTAAAAGTTAATAGTGAATAATTAATAATTAACGGCATGCAACCCCTTAATTCTCTCCCTGCAGGGAGAGGAAAGCTGTTGCCGTTAACTATTAATTATTCATTATTAACTATTACTTGAGGTTTAAATGTATTACCTCATCAAAGGCCTTGTCCTTAACGCTAGAACGCACGGCGAAAATAATAAACTGATTACCCTTTACTCTTACGAGTGGGGGAAAGTGCAGGCTATTGTTCCGGGCGCTAAAAAAATAGGCGCCAAGCTTTCTTCCGCCACCGAGCCTATTACGCAAAGCGAGTTCATGGTATTTCAAAACCATCCTTCAATGCGCCCAAAAGTTACGGGCGCGCGCATAATAGAAAATTACACCGCCGTTAAAACAGACTTTAAGCGTAACGTCTATGCGCTCTACGCCGCGGAAATCAGCGACAAGCTTGCGCCTTTTAATCTTGAGCATGCCGAAAAATACGAACTCATAGCGCGCATCTGGGAAGTTTTGGGAAAATGCGAGCACCCCAGAAGAGCGGTCACGGCTTTTATGCTGAGATTTCTAAAACTTTCCGGGTACGGTTTTGCGGATTACCTTAAGAACAGCGCCGTCTCGCTTGACAAGCATATTGAAAACGCCGTAAAAAAACTTTCTGCCTGCTCAGGAGACGACGTTGACGGCATCCGCGGCTTTGACGACGATAAAATATGGAGTTACGTAGAAAATTACGCCCTCAACTACATAAAACCGCCTTCAGTCGGAATATTCCTAAGAAAAATAGAGGCAGAAGTTTAGAAGATTAGAAGTTTGGAAGTTTAGCAAAGACACAGACTTTGTTGCTGCCGTTGCTAAACTTTCAAGCATCCAAACTTATAAGCTTCGGCGCGCAGCGCGCGCCATTT
>WQUP01000048.1 GCA_009782015.1 Endomicrobiia bacterium
GTCTGCGGTTTGCAAATAAAAAAAACCAAAGCCGGTTAATTGTTATAACCGGCTTTGGTTTAACGCATGTCACAATCTTTTTGCTATTTCTTTTTGGCTTTCTGCGTTTCGCACAATTTATTTTCTACGGTTTCTTTAGAAAGCTTTTTAAAGCAGAGAAACCAGTCGTAGCATTTTACATTTTCGTCTTTTGAAGCCACTCTTTCTTTGGCTACGCCGCACGAATTGGGAGTCGGAACTATAACGTCGTCGCCGACTTGCCAGTCTGCCGGCGTGGCTACTCCGAAAGCGTCGGATGTCTGCAAAGCCATGACAAGCCGTTTTATTTCCTGAAAATTTCTTCCGTTGGTAAGAGGATAATACAATACCGCCCTTACTTTAGAATTCGGATCTATTATAAACACGGCTCTTACGGCCTGAGTAGTAGAGGCGTTAGGCTGAAGCATGCCGTATTTCTGGGCGACTTCCATTTTAATATCTTCAATCAACGGGAAAGTGATTTCCATATTTTTCATATCTTTATACGCTATCTTCTCGTTTATCGTGCGCAGCCATGCGATGTGCGCGTAAAGGCTGTCGATTGAAAGTCCTATTACTTCCGTATTAATCGCTTTAAATTCCGGAACCATTTTCTGAAACGTCATAAATTCAGTGGTGCACACAGGCGTAAAATCAGCCGGATGAGAAAACAAAATAACCCATTTTCCCTTATAATCCTGCGGGAAATTAACGGGTCCCTGCGTTGTTACGGCCTGAAACGACGGAGCCTCATCTCCGATAAGCGGCATATTTCCCGCAAAAGCCGTCACAGACAAAAAGCTCAAAACCAAAAACGATGAAAAAATCTTCTTGAACATAAACTATCCCCCCTTTCTTTATTTTGCCGGATTTATTAACCGCATTTAAATACCAGCATATCCGTTTGCGCGCCATTCTATCATAAATAAACTTTTCTTTTCAACTTTTTAGATACAAAAAACTATTGATTTTCAATATATTTCTGCCTTCATCAAAGCGTTTGCAAATTTTTTTCAAATAATATACGATAGATAAAAAATTTCGGGAGGAAGCAAATGTACAAGATAGTTTTGATAAGGCACGGCGAAAGCGTTTGGAACAAAGAAAACAGGTTTACCGGCTGGGCTGACGTTGATCTTTCAGAGAAAGGCAAAGAAGAGGCTTTGAAAGCCGGACAGCAGCTTAAAAAAGACGGTTTTACTTTTGATTTGGCATATACTTCGGTGCTCAAAAGAGCCATAAAAACTCTTTGGACAGTTATGGACACGATGGATCTGTGCTGGATTCCGGTGATACGCAGCTGGAAACTCAACGAAAGGCATTACGGCGCGCTGCAAGGATTAAACAAATCCGAAACCGCCGCAAAATACGGCGAAGACCAGGTAAAAATATGGAGAAGAAGTTATGATACGCCGCCAATGGCGTTGACTGAAAGCGATGAAAGATTTCCCGGCAAAGATCCGAGATACGCCGGATTGACGAAAAAAGAACTTCCCCTTACGGAATGCCTTAAAGATACGGTCGCAAGAGTAGTTCCTTACTGGGAAAAAGAGATAGCGCCGCAAATAAAAACCGGCAAAAAAATAATAATCGCCGCGCACGGAAACAGCCTGAGAGCGCTGGTAAAGTATTTAGACAACATAAGCGACGACGCGATAGTGAATTTGAATATCCCAACTGCCATGCCGCTGGTATATGAGCTTGATGAAAAGCTCAAACCGATTAAAAGCTACTATATCGGAGACCCCGAAGCCGTAAAAAAAGCCATGGAAGCAGTCGCAAACCAGGGAAAAGCGAAGTAACGGCAGTTAATAGTTAATAGTGAATAATTAATAGTTTTTTACGAGCAACAAAAAAAAACGATCGGCTTATAATAATAAAGCCGGTCGTTTTTATTTATTAACTATTAACTGTTAACTATTAATTGTCTTTTGATCTGCCGAGACCCTGCTGTATCCATAACTGCGCATAAGGGTGACTTTATCTCTATGGCGCAGGAGATAGAACAGTTCGCGGCAACCTACCTTGACGTTCTACAACTTTGCCATAAAATACGCAAGTTGCACAGCTTTCAGCAACCGTTCCGGTAACGCACCTTTATTTGTTTTCAAGTTTCTTTCTGTCTGCGCTCGGTAAAAAGTTCTTGCTGGTGATTACTTTTTCACCGAACTCTTCTTCGTATTGTAATCTTGCTTGTTTGGCGACATTTCCGCCTCTTTTGCCGGCTGCCTTGTTTTCTTTCATTCCGCGAGCCTTAGTGCTTTCTGCTGCTTTACGGGTAGAAAGTTCGGCAAGAGCGGTAAATATCAGCTCAGCCTCGCTCATATGGTCGCGCAAGTTTTGATTTTTCAACCCTTTCAGCGCTTTATGTCCTTTTACGGATAGTCCCGACCACTCTTTATGTATGATGTTGGTTAGGATAGCGAAGTCGTCCGATTCCATAACGCCGTGCGTTTGCCAATAGTCAGTCAACTTATTACGCGTTTCCTGCCCCGTCATACGCTGCTGTATCCACTTTTCGCTGCGTCCGTGAGCCTTCCAATTTTCACGCGCACGGTTTAAGGACATTTCGGGGTTAGTCGTTTCCTGTATGCGTTCATATCCCACTTTGGCAAGCCATAACTTAAATGGTTCTGCTTTCGGACTTGGAATTGATTGTATGAAGCGTAAAAGCTGCTCCGGGTCGGCGGAGTCTGTTTCATAGTATTTACCGTCCGCTGACCGCATTTTCAGTTGTACGATTTTTTCGTACAACTCACTTCCTTCGGCTTTTAGCTTACGCTTCAAATCGCTCCAATACCTACGGGGGTGCGCACTGCCGGTCAACGCCTGTATAACATCGGTAACGGAAAAGTACCACTTGTCCGCTTTCTCGTCATATTCCCGCCTTATGTTAAAGTCTTCAAAAACCGCTAATGCTTTGTCTTGCATACCAACCCCTCCCGTGCGTCTTAACTTCGCAGCCATTATACAAAATTATGTTATGTGCCGCACAAGGCAAAGAAAAAACCCGGTAAAGTGTGCATGTCCGAAGACAGAGGCATACCGGGTGTCCTGACAGAAGCGCAACACAAATAAAATTAGATGTTAATCGCAGAGCGGATAATATATGAAATGTCTTGTCTTCTGAAAAATCCGGTAAAGTGTACGTGTCCGAAGACAGAGGCATACCGGATGTGCTAGCGACATTCTATCAAATCGGCTCAATGATTGTATTAAAAGGCACATGATAAACTTGAATAATGATACATTGCCTTGCGGCAACATGATACGATATGTCCTTGCCTTTAATGTATCCGAAGGATACGTATCATGGGGACAACGTCACTGTATCATTTCCGAAGGAAATATCATGTCCCAAAGGGACATATCATTGTCGTCTTAACGGCACATAGCAAACTTGAATAATGATACGCGCCTTCGGCGCATGAGAAATGATACGTTGCCTGCGGCAACATGATACGATATGTCCTTGCCTTTAATGTATCCGAAGGATACGTATCATGGGGACAATGTCCCTGAGGACAACGTCCCCGTATCATTTCCGAAGGAAGTATCATGTCCCAAAGGGACATATCATTGCCGTTATGCCGAGGGCGGGACTTGAACCCGCACGCCGCCTAAGCAACTTGAGATTTTGAGTCTCACGTGTCTGCCAGTTCCACCACCTCGGCTTTAAAGAGCAAATTTAGGAAATTTATTCTATAATAAAAGCGGTTCTTAGTCAAATTGACGCGCTTTGTCGCGTCATCCCGGAAATTCGTTATCCGGGATCCATGTTCACTGTTTATAATTGAACATAAAAAGGGCATCCATGATCAGATTCGGCATTCACGCATCGCTGCGCAACGGGTTGGACAATGCAATAGAGCAGGCTTTAGCCGCGGGATGCGAAGCCATGCAGATTTTTACCAAGAGCCCGCGGATTTGGAACAGCGCCGTTTACTCGCGGAAAGACATTGCTTCATTTCAGCATAAGCTGAAAACTTCAAAACTTTCGCCTTTTATAATACACACTTTTTACCTTCAAAATCTTGCCACTTCCAATGAAGAGCTTTATAAAAAATCTTTCGAGGCGTTTGAAAAAGACCTGCTTCTTGCGTCTGAAATAGGCGCAAAGTACTACGTCATACATCCGGGCTCTTATTCGGAGACCGCGGTTTTGGATGAAGGCATAGAAAGAATAGCGAAATCGATAAATGCGATTTACTCGAAAAATGAGATTAAAACGACCCTGCTGCTTGAAAATCTTGCCGGAGAGGGAAGGAAAATCGGCTCAAATTTCAAAGAGCTCGCGCAAATTATTGAAAAAATTAACAACAAATCAAAAATCGCGGTTTGTTTCGACACCGCGCACGCTTTCGGCGCCGGATATGATTTATCCAATCCGAAAAAGATAGATATGCTTTTAAAAGATTTTGACGTCGCGCTCGGCTTGGACAAGCTTAAAGTAATTCATTTTAACGACTCTAAAATGCCGCTTGCGTCGAAAAAAGACAGGCACGAACACCTCGGGAATGGAATGATAGGAGCAAAAGGGCTTGAGTATTTCGTAAAGTCCGTAAAAGACATTGCCGAAGCCGGAATAATCGAAACTCCTAAAGAGCCTGAAGGCTCCGACATAATAAACCTCAAAAAACTTTTCAAATGGCGCGGCAAATAAAAAAAGCCCGGCATCTTACAGGCAGATGCGGGGCTTTTTTTTATTTTTACGGATATTATTTCTTGTTAACTATATCCTGAGCCGGCGCGGCAACATCATCCTTGTCAGAGTGCCCCCTGACTATCACGTAAACCAGCGCAATCAAAAAAGCCGCCATAAAAATATATGCAGGCCAGTCGGACGCAAAATCTATATACATTTTCCCCTCCGTTTATTTTCAACTGAGTTAATTGTATCTATTTCGGGAAATATTATCAACAGCGGCGGCACGGAAGTTTGGAAGTTTGGAGGTTTAGCAAAGACAAGACTTTTGCCGTACGCCGTTGCCAAGCTTCCAAACATCCAAACTTCTAATCTTCCGCCGTTATCGCCGTTGCCAAACATCCAAGCTTCCAAGCTCTCCGAACTTCCGCCGTTAAAGTTTGATATTCTGCAAAAGCTCTTTAAGCTTAAGGAGTTCCTCTTTTTTAAGAGTAACGCCTTTTCCCATGAACTTATGTTCCGGCGACCAATCGCGTATGTCGTATTTCGGGTCGCGGTCGCTCCATTTGACAAGATTGAGCTCTTTTTTCCAGCCCTTTGTGCCTTCGGCAATCACGCCGATAGTTTTTACCACTTCAAACTTAAGTTCGGGCTTTGCTTTTGTTTCAGCCATAATAATTCTCCTAAACAAAAACGGAGCCGCCACATTGCCGGATAAACTCCGTTCATATATGGCCGGCTCCGTAATTAAATGTTGGTTTATTTGTTTTTGCCTACGATTTTGAAAACTTTCGTTCCGCAATCAGGGCAAACGCCGGAAATGGCTTTCATGCCGTTCTTCATTACTACATCTTCAGCGTTCTTAACTTCAACTTGTTTTTTGCATTTCATGCATCTTGCTTCTGCCATGGTAATTCCTCCTTGGAATTGAAACTTAACGAGTTTATTTATACTCTTTTTTATTTGATTTGTAAAGAGCGGCGCGCAACAGGCGCGCTTCGCGCGCCGAAGTTTAGAAGTTTGGAGAGCTTGGAAGCTTGGCAAAGACAAAATTTATCCTTAGCGCTGTTGCCAAACTTCCAAACCTCTAAACTTCCAATCTTCCGCCGTTATGCTATCTTTATTGACCTGCACCTCTTGTCCCTGCTAGCCGCAAAAAGCGTTATTCCGGTTATATTTTGGCCGTCAAGAATCTCTTTCGCTGTCTGAAGCGCAAGCTCGGGATGATTATGATGCCTGCTTATGTGCGCCAGGAACACATATTTGAGGCTGTCAGGAACAGTGGACAGCATTTTTATATCAGCTATAGCTCTTGCCGCATCCTCATTTCCAAGATGCCCCCAATCGCTTAAAACCCACTTTTTATTTTCACGCGGCCTGAAACTTGCGTCAAGCATATCTCTGTCATAATTCGACTCTATAACAAGAATATTGCTGTCGGCAAGTGCGCGCTCTATATTGGTGCTCACTTTGCCGGTGTCTGTAAGGTAGCCTATTTTGTACTTTCTTCCTTTCACCGCAGAAGAAAACGTAAAACCAAAAGTGCGGCTCAGCCTGCCGTCTTTGTGGTGAACGTCAAACGGTTCGATATCCAAATCTTTAATCTTAAACCTGCCGTCAAAAGAGATTGTCCGGCAGCCGTCCACTTTGGCGCCGTGCTTTTGGCAGATATCTTCAAGCGTGTCATAGTGCAGATGCAGCGGTATATCGTACTTGCACAAAAAGCCGAGCCCCGACGCGCTCAAGTGGTCTATATGCGCGTGGGTCAAAACCGCCGCAGTAAGTTTTGAAGGCTCTATGCCAAGGCTGGCAAGATTTTCGGCAATATATTTCGAGCTGCAGCCGCAGTCTATCAAAACCGCCGCTTTGTCAGTCCAAATAACCGAACAGTTTCCGCTCGATCCGCTGGCAAGAATACAGAAGTTTAACATAGTCAGTTAATAGTTAATAATTAATAGTGAATAATTGTTTTGTTTATTATCAACTGGGTTCCTCTAAAAACCCATATTTTGTCATTGCGGGCTTGACCCGCAATCTATGATTCACGACGAGATTGCGGCTCGGAGGCCGCAATGACAACA
>WQUP01000049.1 GCA_009782015.1 Endomicrobiia bacterium
CCGGATGCGAAAGTTACAAGGTATGATTACGATGATGAAACCGTAAAAGCGCTGATGGCAAGCACCGGAGCAACAAGAGCCGAAGTTTTAAACCAGCTTAACATTGCCCAGCAGACCGCGCAAAGCAAAGGCGTTGACTTCCAGACGGTTTTAGACACCATCATGGGTCTTATAAAAAAAGGCGTTGAGCTTGTAAACGACGCAGCTTTGGCGTTAAAGCAGGTTGTCGGCACCGCGGCAAGCGCCGGCTCTTTCGGACTTGCGGCTATTGCGGTCGATATCATAAACGCCTTGGCCGGCGGAGCGGACAAAGATTCCGCCGTCGAAACCTATACCGGCTCCGACGGGAAAACTTATGTGCGCACCTCTATGGAAGCTTTAAACACCGTGCTCAATAAAAACGGAAAAGCTTCAGCCGGATACGGAACTACGGTTGAAAATTTTATGGATTCGCTTGCTCCGGGCGAAAGCGCGATATTGTGGGTTGACGGCAACCGTTTTATAACAGTAACAAAGCGCCAGGAGTGGAACTCAAAAGAAAGTAAATACGACATATTTTACGAAGTGACTGACCCCAACAGATACGACGGGCAAAGCGTAAAATACGACGCGGACAATTTTAAAAATCTTATAACCGGCAAAAGAGCGACTTCCGCAGACGGAAAAACAAACTTGGGATATAAAGGCTCAGAAGACGGCAAGGTTAATTTTCTCGCCGCAGGATCTTCCACAAGATACAGCCTTGACTATAAAACAAATCAAAATCCAGGAAGCGTTTCCGTTTTAACCGGCGATCAAATGTCCGCCATGAAAGGAACGACCGACAGAACAAAGAAAGTTTTGGCCGTTGCGTTAACGGAAAAAACCGTGTGGAAAACGGGCACCAGAGAAGTTATTGTGGAACAGCCGCCGGCGGGCTCGGGCGTTTTTGTCCATCAAATTCAGACGTATCAATATCAGGTTACGATAACGGAACTCTCGCTTGAAGAAAGGGAAGGAACCGAGGCCGATTGGAAAGAAAAAGGCGACAGCGGAGCTTTCGGCCAGGAAGGCCTTAAAGAAATGCAGAAAAAATATAACGGCGAAGACGGCAAAGGCGGATTAAACGAAAAAGCCCGCGCCGCCGCCCAAAAAGCTGCCGAAACAGCCATAGACAATAACAGCGGAGTTTTGGCAAATGTCATTGTGACTGGAACTCAAACTTACAAATATACGCTAAACGTAAACGGTCTGTCTTACACTATGACCGAACAGGAATGGAAGAATTTGTATGAAGGGCAAGTAATCAAACTTAAAGACAATGGCTATCAAATTAAGATTATATCCGTGAATAAAGAAACCGGCGCAATTACATACGACGTGACGCGGGTTTATAAGGACGTTACTTACAAGGGAGATACATATTCCTTTGACGACGCAAACCTTGCAAAGTTTTTGAACGGACAAGAAGCCACAGATATTGACGGAAAAACTCACAAGCTTCCAAAGGCTGCGGCGTATGAAGACGGCAAATATAAAATTAAAAATTACGCTCTTGGCGCTGACTGGCTGGCTGCGGATGACGACATAGGTATAAGCAATCTTATAACCAAAAATATTGGCACGACAAGCGCAAACCCTACAGTCGTCGGCGACAGCAGGGAATGGACTGTCACCGATAAAAACGATCCTGACAACAAAGTTGTTTTTGGCAGTCTTGACGAGTTTGAAAAATACACAAAAGGAGAAAAGGCAGTTGGCAAGGATGGGAAAACTTATCAAAACCCCGCGTATGCCGGCGGAGTCTATAATGCCGGCAAAGATGGCACACCCGGAACAGTAAACCCCGGCAATGGCTCAAGCACGCAAAACGATATGATTAAGGTAATAACCAGTAATGACGGAAGCACGAGCGTAAATTTTTATATAGGCGGCGAAACAATTTTAGACACAAGCATAACTTTGCCAAAAGGGACCGATAAGAGCGTTATAGATGAAGTAAAAAATATGATTTTAGCTGGCAAAAATTCCGATGAAATCGCGGATTATTTAAAGAAAAACGGAATCGTAACCGACGAAAACATAAAAGACAACGGCATTTCCGACATCATAAACACATTGGCCGATAAATTCGGCATGAAGAAAGAGGACGTAGTAAAGGCTTTTGCGGACGCTTTTAAGGGGTTTAGCGAATTGCCCGCAGCGGAACAAAAAGCTTTCCTGGCAGGCATGAAGGCGTTGGCGGATTATTTGTCTTATCCGGACGCAAAATTCGATATTCCCGCGGCAAAGGCTGCAGCTGCGGCTTTAAACAGGCAGGACGTTGATATTGTAGGCCTTAAGCTTGTGTTAAACGATATAGCCGCAGGTAGATTTAGCAAAGACAATATACTTGTCGCTTCCGGCGGAAAAGACAGCGCGCCGCAAACCGTTTTGATAGTAAGTCTAGCCGCCATAAAAGAATTGATGACTAAAGGCTCCGACGATTCCGCTTATGAAGGATACGGTTTAAGCGTTGATGACATTATTAACTATCTCAACTACAACGAAAAGTCTCCGGAGTCGGTGGTAATACAGGTAAGCGGTAATAATTTTATAACGATTACTAAAGGCGCCGACGGCACTTATAATCTTGTTGACAGCTCTATAAAAGACGGAAAAGGAATAAATCTTACAAAAGACCAGCTTAAAGCTCTTCTCAGCGGAGAAGATATTTTTGTCGGGTCTGAGCAATACAAAGGCTACAAAATAGACGGCGCTCCCGGCAGCCTTAAAGCGCTGACTAACTCGAAAATTCCAGAAAAAGACGCGGCAAAAAAACTTACCGACAAGCAAATGGAAGCTCAAACCGGCGGGCAGTATGTGGATATTCCCGTTATGAGCTCGGCGATTGAAAAGGTTACGGAAACAAGAAGCTATACCGACGCGGACGGCACAGTGCATTATTATGAAGTGACCGTTCAAAGAGTGGTTCAAAAAGAGCAGACGCAGCGCGTATGGGCAGGCTCTTCTGACGATTGGGAAACAACGAAAGACAAAGACGGAAATGACGTGAAAACTCCTAAAGCAGGCAGCAGGGCTGAAGCCGAGCAGAAAGCTTACGACGCTCGCCTTACAGCGCAGGACGCATCTTTGCGCGCCCAGGCCGCAGAATTTAATATGGATGCCGAAGCCACCGCGTTTAATAATGCTGTAAATGATGCTGCAAATGGCGGCAAAGGCGAAGTAAACGTTTCCGTAACGGCGACGGTGGATGCCGACGGGAACATCTGGTATAACGTTACGGATCCCAATATGAACGGCGGAAAAACCGTAACCTTTAGCAAGGAAGAATACGAAAAACTTCAAAAAGGTTTGTCTGCCGAAGCTAAAGACGGACAAAAGTACCAAGGCCTTGCGCAATACAATGAAGAATACAAAAACAATTTGGCTGCCGCTTACTTTGTGTCGCTGGCAGAGGCTGTAAGCACAGCCAAAGATTATTTGGATATGGCAAACGGCGCGGCGTCAAAAGCTGTTGGAGCGCTTGCCGATGCTAAAAAGATGTTTGACAATGCTTTTAACACGCTTGTAGATAAACTCGGAATTACGCGAGTTGCTGCGCAAGCAATGGGACAGGCATTATACGATGCCATTACATACATATACGGCCTTATCGGCGCTCTGCAGCAGGCAAGTATTGACGCAGTTCTTGTTTTGGCAAATTCCATGCAAAGTATTCTCGCCGCCGCCACAAACGGCGCTTTGACAAGCGTCGCTAATCCTTTGAAATTCATAGGCGAGTTAGCCGCAAAGCTTGCTACGGGAATATTTATAAAAGATGAGAAAGGAGAGATACTTGGCGTAGTCGTTAACAACGGAGACGGAAGCGTTGGCGTGTGGGGCGCGCTCGGCAAAGAAGGCGATTTGTGGATAGACGAAAGCCTGCTTGGAAAAGGGGAGCTTGCGGGTATTAAAAATATGACAGACTTCGTTAAATTCATAGCCGATAAAATGTCTATGAAAAACGACGGTTCTTATAAATTTGACGACGTTGCCTGGAGTTTTGACGACGTATCGGCTTATCTGCGTTCAACGGGCTTGTTTGTGAAAGAATCCAGATACGACGCGTTAGGGACTCTTCTGTATGTTGCGGAAAATGTAGGCTATCTGCCCGGAGTTCAGGGAGTTAACGGCCCGCAAATGGCCGTTCTATATACTTTCTACGGCAACGATTATTATTCAAACAACACGACTGTAACCGGCGCGGCTAAAGGCGAGCAGAAATTAGTTGTTGAGGAATATACGAACTTTGCCGGAAACGGAAAAACGTACGTCAAGATCGCGGACACTTATTCGGTAAGCGACACTCCGGCCGGCAAAACGTCAAATGTTCCCGCGAAAGGAAAAAGCGGATTGCAAATCAATATTCCGGGAAAGAATATTAACCTTGAAAGAAGGGTTATGTTTATTGACAATGACCCTAACGATCCCCCTGAGAATGAAGACAGATCTTTGGGCATTAAAGGAACCGATGCTAACGGCAAGGCTACGTATAACCATACCCGCACGGGTTATGTTTTGGATTATACCGGAAAAGACGGTATGCTTAACGGATACGAAACGTTAACTGTCCGCCCGGACGGAAGCGTTTATCCTACAAGATACGACTTAAGCGGCGCCATTATTCCCGGAGGAAAACCCAAAGGCAGCGATGAAGGACAGCAGGCGCAAGAAGACGTTAAGGAAAGTTTTACGCTTTTGAATATTTTGTCAATGACGCTTAATTTGGATTCGCCGCAAGATAAAGTTTTCAAGGATAAAGACGGACACGTCACAGGAATTATGGATTGGGATCCTACGACCAACACATATACTTATTACGGAATGACCGGCAAAGAGGGCGATCTTACAATTAACGATAACGAAAACCCTTCTTTAAGCAAAGAACATGCCGACGCGATAGCCGCGGGAATTGCGGCCGGCTGGACGTATAACGACGTTGTCGCGTATATGAAGTATAACGGGCTTTTGTCAAAAGAAGTCAAATACGACAATACCGGAAAGGAGATTTACACAGCCGAACTTATAGACTATAAAAACGGCCAAAGCGCTTACAAATACACGTTTAAACAAGATAACAGCGACTATCCTGCGCTTTACGATGCCAAAGCCGGCGAAAGCTATATTGTCGTTGAAGATTATTCAAAAGACAAAACAGGCAAGTGCGCGATACAGAAGGCCGTCACTTACGCGTATGACGAAAGCAATCACGCCGCGCTTACGACAAAAGACGGCTTGAAAATTCCAAACACAGGTAAACCTATAAGAGCCGTCCAATACACTTACCCCGGCGACGTTATGAAAGACAATGACGGAAATCCCATTAAAGACGAAAACGGCAAAGACAAGACATACGACGCAAAAGTGCTTATAGGAATATTTGACGATAAAACCGGAGATTTTACGGGCGCGTACAGCGCAAATATTTCCGGCGGAACGATTATCGGCGGAACGATGTATTCCGTGGAATCGCCGGCGTCTATGCATTTTTTCAGGGAAGTAAACATAGACAAAGAAACAACGAATCCGGAGACAAAAACTATCGGTTTTGACAACGGCATGACGATAGGCATTCTCGGCGACTACGATGCCGCAATGAAAGATATAAACAATTGGCTTGCGGCCGGATGGAGCTATGAAGAAATAGTAGCCAAATTGAAGAGCGAAGACAGAATCCAGACGGAAACAAAATACGACGAAAACGGCAAAGAGATTTATACCGCGACGCGCGTTGCAAACGACGGCAAAGGCAATGCGGCGTTTTCATACAAGTTTGCTCAGGATTATTCAAACCAAACGTTCCTTGACGCCAAAAAAGGCGAAACAAAAATTGTTTTTGAAAGATACGGCACGGTTGACGTAACAGTCGGCGACGGCAGCCAAAAAAGAACAAGAATGACCGGCGCGATAACTTATAAGGCCGGCGAAGGCTGCTCAGGCTCGGCAACGCAATTCGGCTTAAAAATCAGCGGCGTCGGCGCTATGGAAAGGGCTGTGCAGTTTAAATATCCTTACCAATACGACAAAGAAGACGAAAACGGACAGACGCAAACGGTAAAATGCGACGGCGAAGTTATTATAGCCGTGTTTGACGCAAACGGGGACATAGCGTCGTTCAATAAAGGTTTGATAGAAAAGAACGTCTTAAGCGTTACGGAATATAAAATAACGCCGGAAGATATAATGAACGAGGAAGACTATAAAAAGTATCTCGAAAATATGGGCGTCGAATCCCCCAAACTTAAAATGTCGGTTAACGAGGCGGCAAGTTCAATTACCATTTCAAGCGGCGGCCATAAAAACGGCGAGCTTGAAATATCAGGAGACCTTGCTGCCTATAAGGATGAAGTTCAAAAAATGATAAACGACGGATACACCTATGACGAAATAGTAGCTTACCTCAAACATGAAGGAGTTTTAAAAACAGAAACAAGGTATGACGACAACGGCAACTTTGCATATACGGCCGAACTCGTAGGCTATAGAGATGTCGGCGGCGGAAAGGCGGAATGCGCATACCGTTACGTATTTCACCAAGCTTATACAAACGGCGGTTCATTAAACGTCGCGGAAGGTGATTTGAGGCCGCGCATAGTCGTGGAAGAGTACGGAACTGCAGACGGCAAAATACGCGAGACGGCTTCCATGACATACGTTGAAGGAAGCGGCCCGTCTTCTTCAAAAAACACCACCCAAAACGGAATGACTTTCAAAGGCTCCGTGGGATATTTGGAGCGTGCCTGCGAATACACTTACCCTTATGATACTACCGACGCAGACGGCAATCCTTCGACGTTCCCCGGAAAAATTATGACTTGCGTTTTCGGTTCCGACGGCAAGCTTAAAGCTTTTGAGTTCGGCACAATGCTTAAAGGCGGCGACGTTTCCGTTTACGGATACGACCTTACTAAACCGGACTGCCTGTTCGATTCTAAAGATGCATACGAAAACTATCTCAGGAATTACCACTCTAGCGATTCAGGCGGGAGCAGCGGAGAAGAAAAAGACGGCCCTGTGGATTTTATGCGCAAAGCGATGCAAAATATCGAGCATTTGAAGCTTGAAAGCAACGGCTCGCTCTACAGCAACAGCGAAGGCTTTAATTCTTTTACGGATACAAACGAAAATACGCAGCTTCAAGTATATCTGCAAAATGCCGGAGACGCCTACGAATACCAGACTTACAAACAGCCGGCTAAAGATGAAAAGACGAAGCAGAGCGACGATATTATAGAGCTTCAAGACGCTTTAAGAGATTTGGGATTTACAGATAAGTCAGGCGGACAGATAGGGCAGCTGTTAAGGAACGAAATATACATTAATTTGAACTCCATAATAAAAAGAAAAGAAGCCGAACCGAAAAACAGCGACGCTCTTACAACGGATGACATTAAAGGTATGTTAAGCGGACTTTCCGACTGGATAGCAGGAGAAAAATCGCCAAATATTTTTGGAAACAGCGTGCCCGATATAAGCGATCTCTACGCGCACTGGGTTGCCGGCAGCACAAAACCCAGCGCGCAGGATTCGTTTACCCAGCAGATGCAGGCGATGTTCGGCGCGGCCGGCGGAACTTTGTTTGACGAAGGCGAAAATGCAAATACGAAAAACAGCATTTACGCAAATCACAATGCCTTTATGAACAACGATTTTTACGTTGATATGAGCAAAGCCCGCATATACAGCTACGACAGCGCAAACCCGAACCAGTTAAGCTATAACACGACATTAGGCGGCAAGAACGTGGTGGTAACGGCTCAAATAAATAATCCTGGGGACTGGAGGAAAAACGGCGCCGACATCAACACCGCCGCCGGCGGAAGCGTTACATACACCGACGAGAGCGGAAATTCAAGGACGGTTTCCGGCGTTAAAATAGACAAAAATTTTAATCCTGTTTTTGACCCGAAAAAAGATTATCAGGTTACGGAACAAATCCCGGATCCTAAACCCGCAAATGCCGATAAAAACTGGAAAGGCGGGTATCAGCTAAACGTCTATAACGTGTCAAATTTCAGCGCGGACGACTTCTTAAATTGGGACACGGCTGCCGCCCAAAGCAAATACGGCTATACGTGGTACGGCTATGACAAAGACGGCATACTTACGTCAATGGGATACGATTACAAAAAAGGCCAAAAGGCAAGAACCGGAATCGGCGACGATACAATAACTTTCCTTGAAGACGCGCACGCCAAATGGACGGTTAGCAAACCGCCTCAATGGAAAGAGGGCGATTCGTACGAATTTAAACTTGAAAGCGGCAGCGGCGACATATCGGCGGCATACTCTCACTACAGAAACGGCAAGCTTGACGCCACCGGAGTTTTTAAAGGGAGCTACTTGCCGTATGCAACCGGCGCGTTTGTGCTAAACGGCAACATAACCGTTGACGCCGGACAGACTATGACCATAGACAAGCCCAAAGGCAGCTCTTCGGCTTTTGCCGGAAAATACGGCGTTGAAAGCTTAAAAGATAAAAAAGACGGCGAAGACGCCGCAGCGGACGCCAAGAAAACCGAGGAAGAAAACAACAACACCCAGACAAACGCGAAAATTATAGAAACCGCGGACTCTTATCTTGTCAGCGGAGGGGTTGTTTCCATAGTCAACAGCGCTTTTGTAGTTATAGGAAATGGAACGATACTTCATACAGGTTCTTTCCTGTTCAGTCTTGGCACGGTTGTTGCCGGACAAATGCGGATTTTCGTGGAAAACGGGCAGTACGTTTACCGCGCCGCCGACTCTTCCGGAACCGCCGAAGTGAGAATTATAGATCCCAACAACGATAATATATCGATTACCACGATGTATGACACGGAAGGCGTCGTAAAAATAACCAAATACAACAAAGCCGTGCACGCCATGGAGACCATAGAGTACAAAACCTATAATTCCCAGACGGGCAAGTACGAAACTATTTTAAACGCTTCCGGCTTTGCCGCCGTGATAACCACCATTACCGCTTCAAGAGCGGGCGACACGGGATTTGGGTTCATAGTGGAAAATATGGCCGGAAACTCCTCTATGCAAATAATCATAGGCATTGACGGAAACATAAAATTAGACGCAAAAGAAAACGCTAAGAAGCTTGTTGTCGCAAAAGTTTACGGCAAAAACACGTCCGGCCCGAATGCCGGCGATTCTTTCGTGATGGTGATAACCGGCGACGCAGAAATAGAGCCCAGATACGAGTTTCGCCAGAAAGACGGAACCGTTATAGAAATGATAACGCTTGACGGCAAAACTTTTATCGGCGTAAAGAAATACGAAGTAAACGGCAGCGTTCAAGTGTCGGCGCAGGATCGCCAATGGGCGCAGGGCAGCTACTCAAGCGGCTACGACCAGTACGGAAATTACGACCCGTACGGAAATAATAACGGCCAGAACAACTACAGCTACGAAATGGCGCCGGGAGAAGGAGATCAGTTCTGGCAAAACCTGAAATACGGCTACGGCGGTTTCGGGGAAGGCAGACTCGGTGACGCCGGCTATGAATGGGACACTAGCGGCGATCCGAACAACAGAAATCTTTACTTTGTGCCTGACGGCACGGGCGGCGGAAAGTATGTTTATTCATACACCGGATACGATCTGATTTCGCTTACCTTAAACACTGACGCTTACGGCAACCCGTACAATGACGGAATATTTTTTACCATAGGCGACCCCATGAAAGGCCCAAACCCTTTAAGAGGACCTCCCAACGGACCTTTGACTCAAACCTATTACGATGCTACTACAATTAGGACTTTCACGCTTAATTTTGACGCGGCTACGGGCAAACTTTCCTATACTCAAAAAATAGATAAATTTTTGGATCCTTCAAGAAATCAATGGCTCAACAACGAAGGCGAATACCAGCTTCCCGGCGGCGAAGTTATTTTGGCCGGAAGCGTTGAAAATACTGACGGCACTCGCAAAGCTATAGACCTTTATTGGATGAAAGACGACGGCACTTTCCAGGGTTTAAGAGAGCTTACCCAAATAGGCGATTTTTACATAAGGAAAGCAGACCATAACCAAGACGGCAAATACAACACAAATAAAACCGATCACACCCAAAACGTAACCGTTATAGATGATTTTGAGAATGATATAAATTACATTATCACCACAAGAAGCGGCGAAAACATCGCTTTCGGCAGCAACGATACTTTTGGTTTTAACCAAACCGCCGGAAATACCTTCATCTTATCCGTTTCAAAAACCGTTGACTCCAAAGGCAAAACCGTATTTTCAATAGCCATAAAATTGCCGATGGCAATCAGCGTTGATTATAAATACAGAGATCCCAAAACCGGAGAAAATAAGGCAGTTGCTTGTGTTATTGTTGCCGGCGCTTCAGTCATGTTTACAAAAGACGCAAACGGACATATTACGGCAGACATTTTTGACGGCATTTTGGATATAGGTCATAACACAATAATCACCGGCGGAAGCGGCGGAAGCTCCGGCGGCGAAGGCCCCGACGCTTCGGATACAAACGCCGTAGTAAACGACCAAGTTAAAGGCAAAGACGGAAAAGTTTTAAAGAACTGGTATGAAGTTTCAAACGGAACGATATCGATAAGAGGCGGCTCGCTTGTAGTTGTCGGCACAGGGGCTACTTTTAAAAAAGGTTCCGTGATAGGCGGATATACGATAAATGACGGCTCTGTCAAATATATGGGAATGTCAGACGGCGGCGTTATGGTGCTTGTTTCCGCAGATAAGAACAAACAAGTTTCTGTTACATTCCAAGGCAAAAAGTTGAAATTGGATTCTCAGGGACTAGTCGGCAACAAATGGGAAAAAACGACGTACGGCGATAACAAATACAATGTTCTCAAGCTTGACAAATACGGCAAAATCGAGAAACACGCTAAAACCTGGGCACAAAAAGCAGGAAAATGGATAGGAAAGAATTGGAAAGTAGTAGTTGCCGTCGTAATAATCATAGTGGCTATTGTAGTAAATGTCATTCCTGCTTTAGGCACGGCTGTTTCAATTGCGTTGGAAGCAGTTGCCCATGCTTTGCTTGGTTCTATTGCTGCCGCTGCCATTGCCGCGGGTGCATCAGCTGCGGCAATGGGTATCGTAGCTATAGGTTTAGCTGCAGCTGCCGTAGGCGCAAGTATGTGGGCAGCCGGAAAGTTGACAGGCAATAAATGGTTGATAAATGCCGGCAAGTCTGTGATGATGGCAGGCGCTTTTGTGGCAATAATGGGTGTAGCAATGGCGGCCGGCGCTGTTGTGGGCACATTGATTAAAGGGGCTGCCGTTATGCTGTCATTTGGTGCGTCTGTGGCTACTACGACTCTTATAAACATACTGGCAAGTATGGCAGCGGTTGCTGTTGCCGGTACTACATACTCGGCCTTGGGTTACGGCATTCGCTATCTTGGGGAAAAAACAGACTTGGAATTTTTTGAGCAGCTGGGACGAGCTATTGCCGGTTCGGGAAATAATTTTAAAGTGGGATTGCTATTTTTTGAAATCGGCTGGGAAGAGGGGCATTTCGGATTTGCCTGGGGTTTTGGCATCACTTTAGGTTCCGCCGGCTTTATCGGGTATCAAAAATTTCAAAGCTTTACGAAATCGGCAAAATTTTACGATGAAAACGGCGTTGAATATTATGATTATTTCAAAAAAACAAAAGCCGGCATAGACATATCTTATGCCGGTTTTGGAATTACATGCTTATGGTCTAATGACAATATTTACGGCAATCGTTGGACGATAGGAGCGCAAATAAGCTTAAATTCCGCGGTTTCGCTTAGCTTTAATATAAATTACGTGGAAAAAGATCCTTACGGAAGCGGAAATAGCGGCTGGTCAATATCAATCTCTTTCGGAGATAGAAAAAACGGCATTAACTTCGGGGCATCGTATAACTTTACTCATCAAACTATAAGCGGCAATTTAGGTTTTAGCCTTGGAAAGATTATGATGTCTATTGGCGGATCGTACAGTTTTAAAAACGGAGATTATTCTTTTAGCGCTTCTTTAACGCCCCCAAGTACAATGAAAAAAGACGGTCTTTTGAACTTGGCACCAACATTTGGTTATAACTACAGCGTGCGAACGGATGATGACGGAAACCGCACGGTAAGCAGCGGTTTCTCCGTAACCATTACAGAAAACCGCAGGGGCCAAAACAAAAGAGATGAAAACGGCAACATTATGACAGACAAAGACGGAAAGCCGCTTGAAGGCGAGATGCTTAACTGGGGAAGCATTACATTAGGCTATACGAATTCAAAGACATACGACAAAGACGGCAAACAGATAGGTGAGAGCGGTCAAATGACTGTTGATATATACAACAACTTTGAGAATATGCTGAATGAAACATACAACGGCATAATAAAAAAAGCTCAAGGCGGGCTCTCAAAAATTATAGGAGCGGGTTTAAGGGAAATAGGCAAAGGCATAGGCGTAAATAAGCTGAAGGCAAAAATCGGGGCAGGCGCGTCATATCAGGGAATGTTTAATGAAATTACAGAGTATTTAGAGAGCGATATCGTTGCAAATTTAGGTTGGGAAGCCGCAATTTCAAATGCTGTCTCCAACTTAATCGATCACGGTTCCGTTTATGATTTGTTGACTGCCATAAAAAAGTACGGAACGTTTACAACAAATAAAGGCACATATGAGCTTGATAAATATGGAAGCATTAATTTATCATCCGGAGACAGAAAAGTTATTAAAAGCGGCGTAGATTTTGTCCCCGGAAAATATACGGACAAAGATGGCAAGGAATATACATTGTCCAGAGACGGGACCAGAACGTACGAAAGCATAGATAAACGGACTGATAGTATTACTATTACTGCCGTCAATAAAAACGGAAAGGAAATATACAACATTACTGCTTCGGCAACGGATTATAACAACGCAATTGTGACGCGCTACGAATATGATAAGAACGGCAATCAAATAGGTTCTGTTAAATATGACGTAGTATTTGAAGATAGCAAGTACAGTATTTATAAAGGCGGTATAAAACAGGCTTCAGCGGATTTCTCAACATCTTTATTCTCAAACATGGCCATGCGGTTTGAAGCCTTGCGGGTTTTCGGAGTGTACGGAGCCATGGGTTTTATTAATTTTGCCATGGCAAACATGGGAAGCTTGACGATGGGCAATACTACGATTAAGTCATTGGGTATTGTCGGCAATGCTTCCAGATTTGTCATAACCGTGGCAGGCGGCGAGATGGACGAAACCGTAAAAGCGTTATACGGGGATATTAAGAACGAAGGGAAAAGAGTTGTAGATCAATTAAATTGCGGAGCCGGCATGGACTATTTTGTCGAGTCAGCCCATGTCTATGAAGTTCGTGATGGGAAAAAAGAGACCAGCGAAAACGCAAAGGATTTTATCAGAACGAGAACTCTCGGAAGCAGTTGGATAACAGATGATAACGGCAGTATGAAGCTTCAAACTTATTTTATTGATTTTTCAAGCAAAACCGGCATGCCTGTCGGTTTTGGAGCTATAGAGTTTAAAGGTGAAAAACCAAATAGAGACGAAATATACGGCTATGGCATAAGAGACGAAATCGCAGGAAATACCAAAACCGGATCAGATGTTATTTTGGACCGCGGCGTAGAAGGAAAGAATGAACTGACGACGTCTGAAAAAGCCGTAAAACAGCGGAATATACTGGCAGCTTTTAGAGAAGCTTTGGCCTCGAAAGGGATTTTAAGCGGAAGCGTGTTTGAAAACTGCATGGCGATACTTGCCGATTCCGTGTCTGTTAACATGAAAGGCGGAGATTATTCTTCAAACAAATATTTCTCGAAAGAGTATGCCGTCATATATAAGCAGACTATAGACCCCGACACAGGCAAACCCGTCCAACGCAAAGACAGCAGCGGTAAAACTGTAAACGTAGTATCGGTAACCGTTTTCGATAGGAACGGAAACGCCATAAATCACATGATAGGCGTCGGAGTCGAAGTTCTAGACATAAACGAGACTGCGGTAAAAAATGCTCTGACGGGAAAGACAATACAGACGTCGCTTACAATAAGCGCAAAGGATGCAGACGGCAATACCGTTCAAAGGACGATAATAATTGAAGGCGGCGCGGAACTCAAGGGCGATTATACTTTAAAGGACGGCGTTATAAAAGCCGTGCTGAAAGACAGAAAAGACTTGGCCGGCGGCGGTTTTGAAATAGCAACTTATCTCAACATAGAAGTTAACGTCTATAACGACGGTTATAACGTTGATAACTCGCAGCTCAAGGAGAACTATGCTAAATGCGAGTACGATCAAGACGGCAAACTCAAAAATATCGGCTATGACTTAAGAGTCGGAGGGGAAATTGAGATAAACGGCGTAAGATTTAGAAACCCTGAAGAAGTCAAAATAGACGGCATAACGCCTCCTGGTTTGCATATATACGGCATTCTCATGGCTGATGAAAACGGCAAAGTCGTAGGCGGTTTCAATCTAAGAGGCTTGGAGATTTCTTCGTCCATAGACCCTAATAACGGTAAGAGAATATACAATGTATGCACTACAGGCACTCTTGGCGGTAAATATGAAAACGGAAATCTTTCAGTGTCCTATGTTGATTGCGTTGTACACGGTGAAATCTGGCAAGGAAAGGAAAGCGGCGCTAAGACCGATGCAAGCGCGAACAATAACAAAAAAACCAATGCCGCTGCAACTGCCAATAATCCTAACAAGAATACAAACAATGAAGAGAACGCAAAAACGCCGGAAGAAATCAGCAAGGAGCAGCAGGAGACTCAGCAATCGTCAGTTCAAGCTAATTGTACTATTACACAAGAAGATGTAAACGGTATAGCATATTTGTACGCAAATGGAGATATAGCGCTTGATTTGAACGGCAGAATCGATTACGCCGTAGGAACAACGATTTTAGATATTAGAGATGATAAGTTGATTCCTTGGCTCGGAAAGCTAGAAGGCATTGTTAAAGTTGTTTTAGATGAAAATGGCAATAGGGCTTTAGTTGCGGTTTACGGCCACGCGCAGAGCGTTTTGAAAAAAGGCGACATAGAAACCGTCACTAACTATGACGGCATAGGATGGGCTGACAAACATATCGAAAATAAAACTACAGGGTCGTGTCTCGACATTAAACGCGCCGGAGAAAACGGCAAGCCTGAGACAATCGGACATATTGCAAACGGAGACACAAGTTTTGGTTGGGAAGTCAAGAAAAACGGGACGGAAAGTCCTAATTTG
>WQUP01000050.1 GCA_009782015.1 Endomicrobiia bacterium
TTGTGCATACCTTTAAAAATGTCTCCAAAAATAGACAACATTAAGTTTTCTCTTGGCGTTCCGGTTGTTCCGACAACACCGGCAGCTTTCTTCAGCCATGCAATAATAGGATATTCGCCTTCCGAGCGGGTATCAACCGAATATTGTCCGGCAAAATCATATTTTTCTCCTACGCCGTATGCCCAGCCTTTTTCCAAAGCCAATTCAAGCATAGCGTGCAATCCTCCGCCATACTTGCTTGAATAAGATATATTGCCGCCTTCCTGATACAAACCTATTGTGGAGATTGTCTTTTTATATCCTTTTCCTGACTCATTTGTTTCAGGCTCAGAAATACTATTCAAAACGTTCTTGATTTTTTTGATATTATCAACCGACAGAGGAAATCTTTTTTGAATCTTTTGTTGAATCTCTTCAATCTCTTTATCAGTTGCATTTTTAGGCAGCGATTGCAAAAATTTCAATACATCTAATGACATAGTATCGGGAAGTCCTACTTTCATTAATTCCAATTTTACCGATATATCTTTCAAATCCTCAATATTTATATCTTCTATTGCTTTATCTATTCTTAAAGTCACTTTTTGGCCATTAATTACAGCAGAAGCGGTAGAAGCATTTTTTTGATCATGGTCGATTTTAATAACAACGCTGTCTCTTCCTGATTTGAATACAAAACCGTCAATAGTTACAGCATATCCGCCTTCTTTCACATCTTTAGGCAATGTAAATAAAACTGACAATGCATTTTGAACCTGCGCCTCAAATTTAGATTCCGACATATCGCCGGTAATTTTTAGTTCTTCTTTAAGTTTTTTTGTAAGTTTAAATTTTCCTTTTCCGCGTTCGTTTAATACCGCTCTGGTGCCTTCTATCTTAATATATTTTTTAAGCTCTTCTCTGCTTAAGCTGCCCAGTTCCTCATGCACAAATGCAAGTATCTTTATTTGATCATCCAAAAGAGCTCTGTCTTTTTCTTCAGACCCGGATCTAAGAAACGATTGATTTATCTGATCTAACAGAGTATGCGCTTCATCAAAAAAGAAAATCCTTCCTGCCGACAAACTGTCTGTGTCAGACATATGTGATTCCTGATCATCAAAAACTGCCGATTGATAATTTGCCGCAACTATGTGCGCATCTTGAATATCCTTCTTCTTTATTGACTTATCTACATAAGTTGTTCCGTCAGCTGCAAACAAAGTAGGATATTCCGAACCTTGAGAATAAATAGCAATCTGAAAGCCTTTTATCGTTTCAGCAGAGTCAGCTGTTTTTCTTATTTCTTTAAGCGGAAACCCTATCTCTGTTAAAAAATTTATCACTTCAGGCTTATTCATAAATTCAGCCCTTTGAAACATATCTTTGGCTATTAAGTTATCTTTGGCCGTAGAATAAAACATTTTGGCGCCTTTCCCGTCCATAAAACTTCTAACCAAAAGTTTTAATGATATAAGATCGCCCATATTGGTTTTTCCGCCGCTGGTTCCTAGTCTTGTAATATATCCGAGATCCGAGCCCATATAAGAACCGTCAACCTGAATTTGAGTTTGCGTAGCCTGATTTCCGTCAACATCAAAACCGGACAGGTATAGTCTCTTATTTTCTATTTCCTTATTTTCCGTATCATAAACTCTTTTAACCCAACTTTTATTCTCTAAAGACAATTCTGTTCTATTTCCGTCGTTTTCATCAAAAACATATATTGTTTCACCATTTTCCTTTTTTTCTTCTCTAGGGATGTTATCCCCAAAAGCAACTTTTAACGCAGTAAGCTTGGCATATATTACATCTAGATCTTCAAAAGCCTTTAAAACATCAGGCCTTGTTTCTTCTTTGATTTGCCTAAGCTCTTCAAGCGCTTTGCTTATTTGATCAGCTTTATCTTTTTGACCGCTAAACTGTGTTGTGCTGCTGCGTTTGAAAAAATTTCTGACTGATATTCCTATAAAACTCGACAAATCACCCAGTGAAACAATGAGTTCTTCAAGCCAGGCTCTCTTATGGACAGACGCTTTGAAGGAAATCCCAAGGCTCTTATACCAATTAAGATTGTTTGCTTCTTTATACTGCTCTAACGTGCCTTCTTCTTTAGCCTTATCCATCGCAGCTTTTGTTTTTGCCGCATCGGCAAACGCAGCATGCCTGCGCTCGTGCCTTACAAAAGTTTCAAGAAGCGCCGTATTTTTTACATTGGCTCCATCAAAAAATACCTTTGACAACAAATTGTAGTTGAGATGTACCAGTCCGGCTTCTGATTTAAATTCTGGCGTAGGCTCTTCCGAGCCAAAAGACATCGCTATAGTGCTGTCAGGTATTGAACTCGATAAACTGTTCAAAAGCTCCTTTGCCAAAAAGTCAGATGCCGTGTTAAGCTTCTTTAGTTCATTTACATCGATTTGATTTAGCCGGACTATGAGTTCATCTATACTTGAATTTTTTATGTAGTCTTTGTTCGTATTTAGCAATACCGACAGTGTTTTTATATCCTTTGAGTTCAATTTTCCTGAAGAATTTTGCAATTTACGTAATCTTGTTAATGCTTTTTCTATATCCGGCTTTTTGCTGTTTATTTCTTCTATTTGCGACAAAATTTCGGCTGTTCTTCTTATCTTCAATCTTATGTCTGCAACTTTTTTCTCAAGTTCTTCAGGAGTCAAGCCGGACACAGATTTAAGCATTCTTGTTATCAGCCATATTTGTAAATCTTCAGGCAAACGTTCAAGGAATTTCTGTAAAAGTCTGTAGTTAGCTTTAGCTTCTCCAATCTCTTGCATAGATTTTTCTGCAAGCTTGTTTTCTGTGGCTAAGGCTGCGGCTCTCGCTTTGACGGCGCCGGCGCTCATCTTACTTCTCTCGTATAGTGAGAAAACGAGAAATCCGGAAGAAACCACATAACCGGATATAAGCGCAACAAAAGGTATTGCAAATGGCATAGCAACAGCAAAAAATGCCGTAACAGCCGTGAGCGCAACCGCTATCGATGAAGCTATTATGATTGGATTTCTGCTGCGTACCGACATCTTCCTGCTTGAGTCCGCATTTGCATTATCAGCCTTGTCATTTTTTGGCACAAATGCTCTGTCAGATTTATTGTAATCAAACAAAGAAGTTTTTCCGTCTATTTGAACATTAAGCTGGAAATCTTTATCATCAGTACCATTATTAATTTCTGTAATTTCCGCTGTAAATTTATCTTTGCTTTTTTCTCCGAAACCTTTAAGAAGATCATTTGCGGCATCCAGATTCCCCACTTTAATATCGCCGCTCTGGACTTTGCTTTTAACTTCTCTCAACTCTTTAATCAATGAATCGGCAACAACGGCTTTTTGATCAGCAGTCGGCAGCAATGACGTAATCAGCGTCGCCAAGGCGTTAAACAACATTTTGCTCTGCTCTTTGGCTATTCTGTAGTAGGTTTCTTCGGCGAGTTGGACGCCGCCGGTTACCTGCGGGGTGATTGTTATCGCAGAAATTCCTTTTTGGGACAGATACTCGCTTACGCCCTGAGTGTGAAATCCGCCGGTGACTATCACATATACGTTTTTGGCTTCTTTGAGCGATTTTATTACCTGATCAGTGCTGTCGCCGGCTATAGCGTTTGCGTCAGGCAGTTTTGAAACGCTGTTTAAATCTACATTGTCAAAGAAATATTTGTTTCTGGCTATGTTTACCCTGTAAAAATCCTCGGCAAGATTGATGTAGCTGTCCAAAAGCGTTATTTTTTTGTTGTCAATGTACTTAATCCACATGTTGCGGAACTGGTCTTTGTTGGCTTCATAGTAGGCGTAATCGTCGGAGCTGATTTTGCTGGACAGGAAATCTTTGAGGTATTTTTGGAAAGAAACCAAAAATACTATATTGCGCTCGGTTGGGTTGGTTGAGAATTTTTCATTTATTTCGTCGGTAAGTTTTTTCTCTTCGGCTATGAGCTCCAAAGGATTGATTTTCTGGCTGAGCTCCACATATCCCAAAAATCTGTTGAGATTCGGGAAGTTTACTTCAAGGTCTATCTTGTACTCTCTTGAAAACTTTATAAGGTAAATGTAAAGTTTGTCAACTTCGGAGAAGTTGGCGGTATTATCGACAATAAGCTTGTATGCCTGATACGGAAGAAGCTCTTTTAACTTTAAAACCAAAAGCTGCAATTCGGCCGAAACTTTTTTGTAATCCAGCGTTCTTTCGGTGGCAAGAAGCGTTTTGTACGTGTCTATGTTTTCGTATTTATATACGTCTATGCCGAGCGCGTCGGTATATTTGTACAAAAGAGCGAAATACTTTTTGCCTTCGATTTTTCCGGCGGAATAATCTTTTGACAGTTCTTCTATCTTTCTCTGGTGCCTGTTGTAGTATATTCCCTTAAGCCTGTTTATGTCTTCCGACATGCTGTCCAATATGGGAGTTATCTGGTCTTGATCCTCAAGTATTTTGCCGAATCTCTGCAGGTTTTCCAAATATTCTTTTTTGTCTTCCAGTCCTTTTATGACGTTAGTGCGGCCGCTTGTCGCGGAGTAATATTCTGCTCCGGTCAGCCTTCCGCTGTCTATCAGAGCGCCCATAATCTTTTCTTTTACGTCTTTATCGCTTATGGACGAAAGCCACGAAGTGTCCACATCTCCGTACGCGCCTTCCAGATAAACTTGTTTTACCCCGTACTTTTTATCGAAAGTGTCTATGATTTTGCTTATGTTTTTCTGCACTTCGGGATGCGAATGCAGGTCTTGTATGTTTACAACAACGGTATCGCTTCCCGCAAAATTGGCGGAAGTTATCTTGCCGTATGAGTAAGGAAGAGTAAAATCTTCGAATATCTGCTTGAACTGCTGCGCCGACCTGACATTTTCGGCTACAGCCGCCACAGCCTGCCCGTAAACTCCCGTGAGAAGAAAGCAGTTTACGACAATCAAGGCGATGATTTTCACGGAGTTGAGCTCTTTGAGCCACCCCGCGCTTTTTAAAAGCGGCTTTTTGAGCCGGTCTAAAATCATCTCGGCAAATTTTTTGGTTGAATTCATTTTACTCTCCCGATTTCGCGTTCCCCGATAAAAAAGAGAATCCCGTCTTTAAATAAATAAAGACGGGAAACGCAAAATCTGTATATTAGATTTTTTGTTAACACAGGAATACCCCTGGGCAATACAAGCATTATAAGCAGTAAAAGCAGCATGAACCTCACTGCATCGCTCCCTGGGGGATAACTTATCATACATGAGTATCTGGACAACATTCGCGGCGGAATGTCCCTGTCATACGTTTTATAAAACGTTTTGCCCGAGCCGCCGTACGGCATAAACGCGTCAACTTTCAGAATGTCTCCGGACTTTTTGGCTTGTTTAACAGGAACCAGCAAAGCGAAAAACTTGCTTGCGTCTTTAACGTTATTTTTTTCGCTGCTTCCGGAAAACTCTCTGTCTTTTTTAAACATATCGTTGACTATTTTTATCGGAAGATTGACGACGCTTGCTATTTTGCCAAGCTCGTTTCCAAGCTCTACAACCGCGCCAGCCGGCAGCGCCTGCCCGCCCATGCGCGATATTACGACGCCGGAAAGCGCTATGTTTGTAAACATGGCAAAAAGAACCACTGCCGCAACCTTTACGGCCGGCAGTTTTCTTAGCAAATCATGGTAATTTCTATTTGCCTTTTTCATAACACCTTTTCCACGGCATTAGACTAACACAAATAACACTATTTTTCAACGATTTTTTGTTTTTATTCCATTCGGCCTTTTGTATATTGCTTTATCATTACTTGAGTTCTGGTAAATTATATACATATCTTGCAAAAAAAGCATTAAAAATATTTGTGAAATTTTTGTAAAAGATTAAAGCGGATTCACAGCGCGGTACTTCCTGTGCCTTTTTTTCCCTCAGCGGAGTGTTCTAAAGGTGGATATTTAAAACATTCTGCTTAATCCGAATATTTTATTAAGAAGTAGTTGTCATTCTGCGCAAAGTCGCAGAATCTATTAATTTATAGACCCTGCGACTTTGCGCAGGGTGACAACTAACAACTCAATTGACGGTCTCATTATGCATGTTTAATCAGATCAATAACCCGTTTAAAATCTTCGTCGGAAGTTACTTTGTTGAAGGCGTCCCGTATCTTTGCGGCGTTGGGCATGCCTGCTATGTAATAATGGGCTACTTTTCTCATCAAAACGTAGCCTTTTTGGCCGCCGTAGTAGCGGCTGGCAGCGGCAGCGTGTTTTTTAAACCATTCTATTTTTTCGGAAAACGAAGGCTGCTGAAGTACAATGCCGTCATTAAAAAATCGTTCAAGCCTTTTGAAAATAGAATAATTGCCTATGGCGCCTCTTCCTATCATGAGTCCGGAGCAGTTAGGTACGTTAAAAAACTTTTCAGCGCCGACTTCGTCAACTATTCCGCCGTTTGCTATCACCGGTATATTTGCTCCGGCGCAAGCTTCGGCAAAAGCGGCAATGTCGGGATCTCCGGAATGGCCTTGCGATGCGGGGCGGGCATGAACGGCAACCATCTTAACACCTGAGTTTTCGGCAATTTTTATTATCTCGGGAGCGACGTTTTGTCCCGGCAAAAGCCCTATTCTTATCTTCACGGTTACGGGAATACCTGCGCTTTTTACTACGCTTTCCAAAATCTCAGCCGTAA